>JAGWZR010000181.1 GCA_018968795.1 Planctomycetota bacterium
ATGTACTCTCGAACCTCTTTGCTATAAAAACTTATTTTTACGGTGTAGATACCAATAAAATATTAATAGAAAAGTGCGATCAAATTAAAGAGATGCTTGGCTATGGCAACATGCGCTTTACGAATGCTAGGATTATTGATGTTGAGCCTGAGAAACCCATTGATATAGTAATTGCATTACATGCATGTGATGTTGCTACAGACGAAACTATTGCAAAGGGCATTAAATTATCTGCGAAATATATTATTGTAGTGCCTTGTTGTGAGAACCAAATACGAAGCCGTTTAAAAGTAGGACACCCCCTAGTCGATTTAACTGATTTTGGACTCTTAAGATATCGTTTTGCAGACATTTTGACTGAAGCTTTAAGGGCGCAATTTCTTAGTGGCGCTGGTTATTATGTAAAACTTGTTGAGGTTATATCCCCCAAGTTTACTCCGAAGAATTTAATGATAATAGCGCGGAGAAAAAGAGGAAATAAAAAATACAATTTGGACAAATACAAAAAACTAGATGAAATGTTTAATACGGAATTTGCTTTAAAAAATTATTTTAATGCTGATGATGACCTTACACGGAATGAGTGTCTTCGTTTAACGCATTGTTAAAATCGTTTAATTTTGAGGGTCAGAAATAATTATGTCAACTGCGGGTAAGAAGAAAATAAGACGTAATGTTACAAGAGCAATTGCAAACATCAAGGCAACTTTTAATAATACCTATGTTACGATTTCCGACATGAACGGTGAGACAATTTGTTGGGCAAGCGCAGGCACGGTGGGTTTTAAGGGATCACGCAAAAGCACCCCTTTTGCCGCGCAGAAGGCAGCGTCAAGCGCGGCAGAAAAAGCGCAAAAGTATGGAATTCAGGAAGTTGAAATTAGAGTTAAAGGCCCAGGACCAGGACGGGAATCTGCCATTACAGCGCTTCAGGCGGCAGGTTTAAGTGTTAAAGCAATTGAGGATGTAACACCGCTTCCGCATAATGGTTGTCGGCCTAGAAAAAAACGTAGGGTATAATAAGTTCGAATGGAGGCTTAAGAAAGGATAATATGGCTAGATATATAGGTCCCCAGTGTAGATTGTGTAGACGAGAGGGTGAGAAGCTATTTCTTAAAGGCATAAGATGCGATACGGTAAAATGCGCAATTACAAAGCGGAAATACCCTCCCGGCCAATTTACCTGGGGTAGAGGTAAATTATCAAAATATGGTATCCAGTTCAGAGAAAAACAAAAGGCAAAACGTTTTTACGGGATATTAGAGAGACAATTTCAGAATTATTTTAGAAAAGCAGAAAGGCAAAAGGGAAACACGGGAGAGAATCTTCTAGCCATGCTAGAGAGAAGACTTGATAATGTCGTGTGCCTGCTTTCTTTTGCTATGTCTAGAAAAAGCGCCAGACAGTTGATTCGGCATGGACATATAACCGTGAACAATAAAAAGGTAGATGTTCCCTCTTACCTTGTGAAAGTTGGCGATATTATAAAACCTAAAAATAGCGAAGAGAGTATAAATATTGTAAAAGCTAACGGAGAGTTAGCGAAGGGTAGAAATATTCCTGCATGGGTAGAATTTAAGACAGATATACCGGAAGCGGTGATAACACAGCTTCCTACAAGGGAAGATATTTCTGTTCCCGTTCAGGAACAATTAATTGTTGAATTGTGTTCTAAATAACGTTTTGCCAGTTCAATTCATTCCACAACAGTAGATCAATAAATGTTTTTAAAACATAGCCGCACAGTCTTTTGTTTTCTAGATAGTAGTATTCACAGCCGAACAGTTTAATTTATTTTAAAATCCCTATTAACTAAATTAGGGGGAGAAATATGCGAATAAGGTGGAGAGGTCTTGAACTTCCGGTCCGTGTGGATGTGGAAAAAGAGACTTTGACCGATAAATATGGTAAGTTCACAGCCGCGCCTTTTGAGCGTGGGTTTGGCCAGTCTGTTGGTAATAGTATACGAAGAATTTTATTATCTTCGTTGGAAGGAAGTGCGGTTGTATCTGTTAAAATTGATGGTGTAAGTCACGAATATACGACTATTCCCGGTGTTGTGGAAGATGTGACAGATATAATATTAAATATTAAAAACCTTGTTGTGAAACTGCATACTGATCAACCGAAAGTAGTAAAAATTGGAGCGACTAAGAAGGGGGAAGTAAAAGCAAAAGATATTATAACGGACGATAGTGTAGAAATCATGAATGGGGATTTGCATATCGCGACCCTCTCGGAGAACATAAATTTTAATATAGAAATGGAAGTAAGCAAAGGCCGTGGATACGTAACCGCCGAAGAAAACGAACCAGATGAGCAGGAAATCGGATTAATAGCTGTGGACTCTATATTTTCTCCAGTCAGAAATGTTCGTTACGCTATTGAAGAAACGCGTGTTGGTAGACGCACAAATTATGATAAAGTTATTATGGAAATATGGACAAATGGCGTAGTTTCACCTGAAATGGCTCTTGTTGAAGCAGCTAAAATTATGAGAAAACATTTAAATCCGTTTGTGCAATACTTTGAAATTGGTAGGGAGTTACAACAAGTTGAAAAGAGGATGGGGATTGAATCTGCTCCAAAGATATCCGAAGAGGAGCTTCATAATAAATTTAGCATGCCCGTAACGGAATTAGATTTATCGGTAAGAGCGTCTAATTGTCTTGAAACCGCAAATATTGCAACGGTGGGAGATATTGTTACAAAGACAGAAGAACAACTTCTAGAAATTAAAAATTTTGGTAAAACTACGCTGAGAGAAGTAAAGAAAAAGCTGTCGCAATTAAATTTGACGATTGGAATGCCTGTGGCGATTAAACAAATGGAAAAGGGGAAAGGATAGTGCAATGAGACACAGAAAGAGAGGAAGACATTTATCGAGAACCGCTGCTCATAGAAAGGCGCTAAGGCAAAATATTACTAATAGTCTTCTTAAATACGGTAGAATTATTACGACGCTTGAAAAGGCAAAAGAAACAAGGTCGTTTGCCGAAAAGATAATCACCACCGCCAAAAAGGGATTACTAAAGAAGGGCGCTGATAAACCGGGATACGTGCATTGTTATCGTCAAGTTCTTTCGAGATTGAGGAATATTGATGCTGTTAAAAAGTTGTTTGGAGAAGGGCAATGGCGTGAAGCGGGTGGTATTGCCCAACGGTACATGAATCGGAATGGCGGATATACAAGGATATTAAAATTATCGGGGACACGATTAGGTGTTCTGTCGGGTAGTAACGTAGGGAAAATTCCCGAACTCGAATATAAAATGGAAGGTGTGGATAGGAAATTGCGTTTGTTGGGAAGACAGCTTAATGATAATGCGTCCCGTGTAATCTTTGAATTGGTTGAAGGCGCGGTTGGGGCACAGCCTTCCGAAGAAATTAAGCCCGAAGTTGCCACGGCTTAGCGAGAAGAACTAATTATCGGTAGATTAAAATATTTCTTACCCTTCTACTATGAAATAGTAGAAGGGTTTTTTTGTCCACAAAGAGAGTTATGCTGAAGAAGCGTTTAATACTTGCTTCAAATTCGCCAAGGCGGATTGCCTTGCTAAAGTCACTAGGATATCAATTTGATATTATGCCACACCATATAGAAGAACGTGGTTATGACAATGATTTGCCGACGACGCTGGTTCAGCGCTTGGCATTCTTAAAGGCAAGCGCTGTGGCTAAAAGAGTTGATAATGCTATAATTGTCAGTGCAGATACCATCGTCTTGCATAACAAAAATATTTTTGGCAAACCTAAAGATACCCATGATGCCCGAAGAATACTGTCGATATTAAGTGATTCGGAACACGACGTTGTCTCAGGCGTATGTGTAATCGAAGCGCCTTTAAAAAAGAAACTATTGCGAACTGCCCAAACACATATTAAAATGAAGCGCATAACAGAAGAAGAAATTGAGATGTATATTGGATCGGGCGAACCAATGGATAAGGCGGGTGCGTATGCTATTCAGGGAATAGGAAGAAAATTTATTGAAAAAATAGACGGCAGCTATTCAAATGCAGTTGGCTTGCCTTTGGAAATCCTGCAGGAAATGCTGAGTAATTTTTAAATCACTAATACAATGCCTAGAAATTTTAGTTGGTTAATACAAGATGAGATTGCCGGCATGGGAAGGCCGATGGCAATAGTTGCAGATCTCGAATTTCTTAAGGATAACAGGGTCGAATCGATAGTCTCATTAACTGAATTGCCGCTTCACAAAACATTGATAGAAGAATTCGGATTCGAATACAAACATATTCCCATACCGGATTTTTCAACGCCGACCCAAGAACAAATTGAAGAGTTTGTAACCTTCGTAAATAATCTTTTGTCCTCCAAGAAAAAAATTGTTGTTCACTGCGAGGCCGGAATCGGCAGAACGGGCACTATGCTTGCTTGTTACCTTGTAAGCAAGGGATATAGCGCAGAAAATGCCATTTCAGAAGTGCGCAAAAGAAGGCCTGGCTCCATTGAAACAATGGAACAGGAAGATACGGTAGTAAAATATGAAGAAAAACTCTCAAGGAAACGCAGTGGCTGACGTGTTTTTATTTTGGTAACAGTTCAGTACCCCCACTTGGCCTCCCCAATCAAGGGGGAGGAAACATTTTCCCCCGCCCCTGGTGGGAGGGGTTAAGGGAGGGGGCCGAACTATTACGACATTTTTAGTTTTTGTGCGAACCTGCCTGTCGGACGGATAGGTATATTTATGCCGCTATGGATAACAGGATAGTTGGGGCGGGGGGATCTAACAAATAATTGGCAAAGTTTAAACTAAAAAGTTTTTCTTTGATTTCAAGTTTTTGATAGAGTAGGTCTACAGAGGGGGTCAACGTGCCGGTAAAGTCGTCAAACAAGGCAATTTCTTTTTTCAAATTCAGTACGTTGGCGGCTGAATCAATGACGGTAACTGTCGTGGGCGCGGGCCCGCAGAGGTAAAATGCGATATTTGGGTCTGGAGAGAGATATTTTCTTAGCAGCGGTCCGATGAATCCAACCTCGCCCTTCCATTGATTTTCTTGCTCATCCACAAGCCCTTGTTCCTTTATTATTTTCCTGTCTTCTTCTGAAACAGCATAAAAATATTTCTTGTCCACGTCGTTCATTTCGGCCGGATTATCGCCGCGAAATGCCCCGG
>JAGWZR010000182.1 GCA_018968795.1 Planctomycetota bacterium
GTAAGGGTAAATATTGCCATTATAGATACTTATGAATTTTTGATAAAAGCATTAAAATTAGTCAATATATTGTATGTATAAAACACCGCTTATTTTTATTGAAAGACATTCATGTACCTAGTAAAATTTGGAATATGAAAAGTGCTGCTATTTTTGACATTGATGGAACAATACTCAGAAATGTATCGTCGGAAAGGGTATTTTTTCACTATCTTCTGGACAAAAAAATTGTTACTTTCAAAGATCTATTGCGATTTACAAACGTATTTGTTAATAATCTTTTGTTCCTGAAGGGGTTATATGTTAGAAAAAATAAATACTATCTAAAAAGTAAGGCGTATGAAGAAGTTTTTTCCCCCATCCATATAAATGAATGTTTTGAGGAGCGGATTGCTCCCTATGTTTCAGTAGCCGCTTTAGAAGAAATACATAGATTGAAGGATGCCGGTTATTTCATTATTCTGTTATCGGGGACGTTAACTCCTTTGGTAGAGTGTTTCAGAAAATATTGTAATGCCGATATAGGTGTGGGAACTAGCCTTGCTGTTGACAATGAAGGCTTAATTACCGGTGAAATAGATGGTATACATTCGTATAGTAATGGAAAGGTACAGATTGTAAATCGACTTGCTGCAGAGCATAATATTGATCTCTCATCTTCGTATGCATATGCCAATCAATATTTAGATATCAAATTTATGCGCATGGTAAGGTATCCCATAGCTGTAAATGCCAGCCTTATGCTTTTGTTACATGCTAAAGTAAATCATTGGAAAATTGTGGAATTTTAAGAGGAAAATATTATGGATATTTATGAGACTATGAAGCACAGACGGAGTATTCGTTCTTATAGGCCGGAACCAGTTGAAGAAGAAAAGCTCAACCGAATATTGGAGGCGGCAAGGCTTGCCCCCAGCGCCGCGAACAGACAACCCATCTATTTTGTGGTTATCAAAGATGAGAAAATAAAGCAACAATTAAAAAAGGCATATAACGAAGAATGGTTTTATACGGCTCCGATAATTATCTGCGCTTGTAGTCTACCAGAAAAGGCATGGAAGCGAAGCGATGGGAAAAACTATGCAGACATTGATGCTGCCATCGCAATGGATCATCTCATACTTGCAGCCACTGCTGAGGGGCTGGCTACCTGTTGGATTGCCGCTTTTAAAGTGCCTCTTGTAAAATCTATTTTGCAATTATCTCCAGAGATTGAGCCTGTAGCAATGACGCCGGTTGGATATCCATTGAACGTTACAGAACAGACCTACCGTAAACCGTTAGAAGAGATAGTAAAAATTATTTAACAGACGCAGACGTATTTAACTGTTCACGTAAATCTGCTGCGTTTTTCATAACCCTTTTTTGTAACTCTTCTTTGGGTAACTGCACAAAAGGATCTAACTGATAACTGAAATAATGTTCGTCCTTCAGATTTCCCGGTATTACTAATTCTGAAAAAAAATCGAGGGGAAAAATTTGATAGAAAGGCGGTTTGATTTTTTCATAGACAATTTTTCTCTCGTAGAGTAATCTGCCCTCAGCATCAGTTTTCTCCAAGGCTATCTTTCGTGTTCCATAGTAAGTAAATGTAGTCGTAACAGGCGTTTCTCCGATTGGCTCATCATCCAAATAAACCATGGCGCCGGAAGGTTCAGAATTAATCGTGAGAGACCGTAAAACACACCCACAAAGAATTGCACAATTAAATAAACATAAAGTGACAAACACAAAAATTTGCTTAATGAATTGTCTATACACTTTCTTTGTCCAAAGATAATGTCGAAAGATCAATAATCTCGGCATAAAACGTTTTAAGATCTAATATTGCTACCGTATTCTTGCCGTTTATCCACCCACTACATTCGCCGGGGTTAATATACATAGGGCTATTCTGTTTAATTTCAGGGACGTGTGTATGAGCGCTGATGATGACATCCGTCATCGTCTTTGCTCTTTTCGAAAGACTTTCAAGCATATGGGTTATGATAATATGTTTACCGTCTAAAAGCATATCATAGGGTGGCTCATGGAGGTTTTTGCAAACACCAAGTAATTCTTTGCGCTTGCTATCGGCATTCCCAAACACACCCACAAACTTTCCCTTCAGTTTCATTAATTCTTTTAATGAGGACGGGTCAGTATAATCCCCTGCATGAATGACATATTGTAACTCTTGTGTATTAAAAAAACAAACTGCCTTTTGAATAGCAAGAATATTGTCGTGTGTGTCCGCCAGGATTCCAATCTTCATTAAAATTTAGATTTCGGTGATTAACAGTCATCCGTTGTTATGTCTCGTTGACTGCAATTGTAAAGATTTTTCGCTATGTCTTATTACTACGCTGATAATTATAGAGAGGCATTATACAAATACGTTATAGTTTGTGCAACATAAGAATCTAGTTTGTTCTATTTTTTAGTTTATGTTTAGGTATTGATTAAAGAAAGTTTACATAGGATTTTTTAAGAAATAGCTTAACTAGATTACGGAGCTTTTTGTGTCATATGGTTGTTTTTATTTTGGTGCGACCAACTAACTGTTTCAAGTCGTTTTCGCTTGACAATCCGGATTCCATTTGCTATTATTTTTGGCTTAAGTACGATATTCTTAAAGATTTCGGAAGAAGTTTTTGCGTTTGGCTAAGCAGTAAAATTGTAAGGGCGATTAGCTCAGTTGGCTAGAGCGCTTGCTCGACAAGCAAGAGGTCACTGGTCCGAGTCCAGTATCGCCCACCACTGATGGTGGATAGTTATAGTAAATACTACACTATAAATTTTTGAGTTATCCTGAAAAGCAAACGATGGTATATGGTTAAGATTACGTTGCCCGATGGGACGAAGAGAGAGTATAAAAACAACATAACTATTGGTGAGGTTGCCAGTAATATGGATAGTCTGTTGGGGGAAAGGGCATTGGCTGGAAAAGCTGGCGGTGTGCCCGTAGACCTCAGTCATCCTATCAAAGAAGATATCTCTTTGTCAGTAATTACAGAAAATACAGAAGAAGGTTTAGAAATCCTTCGTCATAGCGCCGCACACATCATGGCGCAGGCTGTTAGTCGGCTCTTTCCAGGCGTAAAACTAGGTATAGGTCCTACTATTGAAAATGGATTCTATTATGATTTTGGTCTCCAGCATAGCCTATCTGAAGAGGATCTGAAAAAGATTGAAGAAGAAATGGCAAGAATTATCAATGAGGATATTGCTTTTGAAAGAACGGAATTACCTCGTGATATCGCCATGAAGAAGATGGAGTCTCTCTGCCAACCTTTCAAAGTAGAGCTTATTAAGGATATCGAAGATGATAAGGTGTCTTTTTACAACCAGGGAGAGTTTGTCGATTTATGCCGCGGTCCGCATATTCAGCGGACGAGCAAGATCAAGGCTTTCAAACTTCTGAGTGTAGCTGGGGCATATTGGCGTGGAAAAGAAACAAACCCCATGTTACAACGCATCTATGGCACAGCGTTCTTTACACAAACAGAGCTCAACAAATATTTAAAATTTCTTGAAGAGGCAGAAAAACGTGATCATCGAAAAATAGGGAAGGACTTAGACCTTTTCAGTTTTCACGAGGAAGGGGGATCCGGATTAACTTTTTGGCATCCAAAGGGCGCCAGGATGCGCAACATTATAGAGAATTTCTGGAGAGAAGAGCATTTCAAAAGAGGATATGAGATCCTTTACAGCCCGCACATTGCAAAGATCAATTTGTGGAAGACCAGCGGTCATTGGAATTTTTACCGAGAAAGCATGTACTCGCCGATTGAGGTTGATGGACACGAATATATTTTAAAGCCTATGAACTGTCCCTTTGCTGTACTTATATACAAAACTAAACTTCACAGTTATCGTGATTTACCTTTGCGGTGGGGGGAACTAGGAACCGTGTATCGATATGAGAGATCAGGCGTCTTGCATGGATTGTTACGTGTCCGTGGATTTACACAAGATGATGCCCATATATTCTGCACACCAGATCAATTAGAAAGTGAGATCTTGGGTGTGATTGAACTGGGGCAGTTTATGCTTTCAAGTTTTGGGTTCAATGAGTACGAAATAGAATTAAGCGTCCGTGGTAAGGGTGAAAAGGAAAAATATATTGGGAAAGACGATGTTTGGGAACATGCTGAAAGTGCATTAAAAATTGCCCTGGACAAAAAAGGATTAAAGTATACACGAATGGAGGGGGAGGCGAAGTTTTATGGTCCAGCAATTGATATTAAGGTCAAAGACGCTATAGGCCGCGGGTGGCAGGGGCCGACCATTCAAGTGGATTTCAACCTTCCCGAGAGATTCGATGTGAATTATGTGGGTCCGGATGGTTTCCATCATAGAGTGGTAATGGTTCACCGCACAGTTCTGGGCGCTATGGAACGATTTGTGGGATGTTTGATAGAGCATTATGCCGGCGATTTCCCTTTATGGATTGCACCAATTCAAATGAGGATATTGCCCATTACGGATGCTCATATTGATTACGCAAAAAAGATACAGGCACAGTTGCTTTCAAAGAATTTTAGAGTAGAATGTGATATGAACAGTGCTAAAATTAACTACAAAATACGTGAAGGAGTCTTGGAAAAAATCCCGTATTTATTGATTGTTGGTGACAAAGAAATTGGGAGTAATACCGTTTCCGTTAGAAGCAGAAAAAAGGGTAATGAAGGGACACTTCCGGTTGAAGATTTTATAACAAACGTTGAAACTGAAATTCGAGAAAAAAAATAACTTTAACTTTTTTGGAGGAGAAAATACATTTCACAAGAATTAAGGATAAACGAACGTATCCGTTCGTCTACGATACGGTTGATAGATGAGAATGGCGTGCAGGTCGGAGTGGTTAGTAAAGAGGAAGCAGTTGCGAAGGCAAAAGGTGTGGAATTAGATCTTGTCGAGGTGGCTCCTGATGCAAATCCACCCGTCTGCAGAATTATGAACTACGGCAAGTTTAAATATAAACAGAAGAAAAAGACGCATCAGAAACAGCATGTAGTTCAGTTAAAAGAGCTAAGAATAAGGCCAAAGACTGGTGAGCATGATATTCAAACGAAGATTCGCCAAGCAAGGCGATTTTTGGAAAATAAAGATCGTGTTCTTATAAACATGATGTTTAAAGG
>JAGWZR010000183.1 GCA_018968795.1 Planctomycetota bacterium
GCGACACCGCTTACAACAATATCTTCCATCTCTTTTGCCTCCTTACAGATCAACGTTCCTTCCTTATTATTGAAACTTGACCGAACATATAACGGAACGTTATATTTTTTTGCGAATTCAATCGAACGGGAATGCATCACCTGCGCGCCCAGACTTGCCAGTTCAAGGATTTCGTCATAGGATACCCTATCAAGTTTTCGTGCAAGGGGTACCTTTCTTGGATCGGCCGTATAGATGCCATCCACGTCAGTAAAAATATCGCACCTCTCAGCTTTCATGATAGCGGCCAGGGCAACAGCCGTTGTATCAGAACCGCCACGGCCAAGCGTAGTGATGTTTTCATTCGCATCGATACCCTGAAACCCAGCGACAATGACAATTGTGCCGTTATCGAGTTCTTTTTGAACACGGTGGGTGTTGATATTCCGAATACGCGCCTTGGTGTGATAGCTGTCGGTGACGATACCAACCTGACCACCGGTGAAAGAAACTGCTGGATAACCCAAGGCGTGAATTGCCATAGCCACGAGGGCGATAGAAATCTGTTCCCCCGTGGACATGAGCATATCCATTTCACGTGTCGAAGGGTTATCCGTTAATTCATGGGCAAGGTCGATCAGTTCGTCGGTCGTTTGGCCTCTTGCAGAGACTACAACAATCACCTTATTTCCGGCCTTGTATGTCTCTACAATCCGCTTGGCGGCAGCCTTGATACGTTCTGCATTAGCAACGGAAGTGCCTCCAAATTTCTGTACGATGAGTCCCATACTGAATCCTTACATAAAGTATTTTCTATACCATGGAAATTCTAAAAGTATTAGGGTATTAAATATCGTGATTAAAGTCAATTTTTTTCTTTAGCGCCTAAAAGGCAAAATCCATTTTATGATTGACATGGTATTAAATTATAATATACTTGAAAAATCTTGTAGATATTCATAATGTCCATTAACACGCGGCAACCATTTATCAAGGAGAGTTTTTCATGGAAGGCAATGCAAAAGTTATCGAAGCGCTAAATGAGATACTGACGGCGGAGATGACGTCTATTAATCAATATTTTGTACATGCCAAAATGTGCGAAAATTGGGGATATCAACTCCTTTACGAAGATACTGAAGAAAGGGCGATGGAGGAGATGAAACACGCAGAGAAACTGATTGACCGCATTTTGTATCTGGAAGGCATTCCTATTGTTACTAAACTTGACAAAATCAATGTGGGAAAAATGGTCAAGGATCAGTTCGAAAATGATTATGCGTTAGAAAAGGTCGCAATTCAAAGGCTTCAGAAAGCCATTAAACTCTGCATCGATTTGAGCGACGGCGGTTCGCGTGAGTTACTTGAGCATATCCTTCTTGATGAAGAGGATCATGCAAATGATTTAGAGGCATATCTGCAACAAATTAAAGATATGGGGGTCGAGAATTTCTTGACCACACAGGTTCATGAGAAAGGAAAATCTTAAACAATTGCTGTTCTTGCCATGATCGGAGTTTTTCAAAGCAGGAGACTCAGATTTCCAGTCTATTTAGCTTACTTGGCTTCTACGCGTATGCAGGCTGACACATATGTTTTTTTGATTCCTAAGTATTTCGTGAATTTTCCAATTTTTTTATTGATTTGATTCCCAAATAGTCTTGTGTCTTTCTTCTTCCTCTAGCTTTTTTAGAGCCTCAATTATTTCCTTCTTTTTCTGGTCCAATAATTCTTTAGCCTTTGTTGTTTCTTTGTCCTTAGAGTATTTAAGCGTGTCTTCTTGTTCTAGCCGTTTTAATAACTTTTCCAGGGTTTCTTTTTGAGTTTCTTTTACTGCTTCTCCTCTTTCAAGGTCTTTCGGTTCATAATATTGAGGGTTATACTGCAAATACGCATATTCCCCGCATCCTGATAATCGAACTGCAATATACGCAAGAATTGCCACGCCCAACAGGATCAGAAGCAATACCCACACACGCATTTTTCTTCGACGGAGGTGATGATGCTTATGATTAATCTCCGTAGTCATGTATCTGATCCTTACCTGAATAAGTTGGAAAAATGGTCAGAACATGTTCGAAGGGTCTAAGTCCCGCAAGGTTTTTGACCATGTCGATGCGTATAAAACATTGAATTACCACATTTGCTGCATATTGAAATTTCCTCTCGTCTTTTCATATATTTTGTTAGCGCCGTAACGAAGGCTGCATGACTCCACGTTAAAGGAGACACGGATAGTGGTTCGTTAGTGTAGGGATTGACTTGCTCGGCGAGCACGCCGGATGCCAAGGCTCGATCTACTACCCACTCCAGGGCAGGCAATGCATTATTCAGTTCCGTCACATTTTTAGCGCTCATAATTTCATACTCTGCCAGCCACATCGTACAAATAAACCACGGGTTTCCGGGGACACGTTCAAAATCGTTGCTGATTCGATGATAAAAGTCATTGGTATATCGGGCAACTCCACCTACCGATGTCTTCACCCACAACCTTTCCTTTACAGCATTTATCGTTGATATGATCATTGACATTTCAGGACTGAATACGCCAAAGGCAACGAGTCCAAAAAGACTTGCATCTGCCGTCATATCGAGTTCGTACCCCTTTGTAGTCCTTTTCCCCATTCTCGCAAATCGTCCTGCATCTTTATTGTAAAAATACGCTATCAATGCCGCCTTCATGGCATCTGCAATTTCGTGATATTTTTTGCCGTATTCATGTTCTCCAAATGCGCAGGCAAAGTTACCCGCTGCTCGTAATCCTGCAATAACTGCCGAAACGGTGAAGGTGTGTACCCCATAACGTTCTTCCCATAAATCGTATGAATTGAGCGGCAGACCGGTTTCTTCGTCTCTGAATTTAACCATAAATTCTGCGGCAGGGAGGATTAAACTCCTATATAAAGGTTTTATAAATTCAATATCCCTGAACTCATCGTAATGATTCCATAATGCCCAGATAACAAGGGCAATTCCATCTTCTTGAATAGGGAGACTCTTTTTATCGTCTTTCAGCCAGGGATGCCACGAACTGGCAAAAGACCCGTCGGGATTGTATTTATGAAGTAGATAGCCCTCCGGAGAAAGGACATTTGCACAAAATTGAAAGAACCGTTTTGTTGCTTCCATATATCCCGATTTAATAAGGGCATACGCAACCATGGCGCCGTCCCGCGGCCACATGTATGAATAGGTATCTCTACCCATCTGAACAATATCGGAATCATTCGCCGCAGTGATAGCGCCGTTGTTGTCAATCTGTGTTCGAATGATCAGCAAACACCTTTTAAAAAAAGAAACAAGCTTTTGTGGAAGGTCATAGAAATTAAGCATTTCTTTATTGACCCAGAGTTTCCAGTAATTTTCAGTACGTCGAATCAATTCCTCCGGTGTTTTCTCCCAGATAACCTTGTTTAGTTTTACCACTTCACTATACCTCATCCCCGTAGCAATCCAGTAATGGGCAACATTTTCACTGTGTGCCTTTATCTGTAAATTAATACCCAAGGTCGAATCTACTGAGCCCTGGGCGATAGGATTGCCGCTGAGTATGCCATCCTCTGCATCCCGCCATGTTCCCTCAGCATTATTCACCTCCTTGATGCCAGTGGCAAAATGGTCTATTCCACATTTGGTTGGATCACAACAATTGATGAGAAAATATCGCTGTGCCTTATAATGAATAACTGCCTTCGTATCCGGGTCGTAATAGGCTGTGTCTCCAACTTCATTTCCGTAAATGTGAAAATCATGATTAAAAAACAACCGTATTTCTCGATCCCTTCCTTCTAAATTTCTGACTACAATTTCCCTTACAAAGATATTTAAGTGAAAGTCCACGGTATCATACATCTGGAGCTCTATCTTCAGCCAATCGTTTCTTGCCTTTACATCGGTTACCAGCGTCTCTTCCTTGTATTTCAGGGTCTTTTGCCAGTCTTTACCTACCCAACTAAATTGGCTGTCGACCCAGACACCCATCCTGGATGGGTGTCCGATACTGTGATTCTCTTGCCCTACGTATGGATAGTAGATGTCCCTGATCTGATATTCTCGATCAAACGTTACCAGCATCGAACCATTTCCAACCGGTATGTCTCTAGGCATAGTCCCTGTCCTCGTAATTATAGTGAACTATAGTAAACGACTTAAATCAATCATCCTCGTTCCCATACGCATGCTCAAAATAAGCCCGTAATGTCTCCCCCACGCTCCACGCCTGTGAGATACATCCGCGTGGGGTATGGGGAGGGTCTCCGTCGAATATCTCAGAGATACTTCCCAGACCAGCCTCAAAGAGATGCGCATAGAACGGCTCGAAAAGTCTTTTGATATATTTTTTTATGTCTTTATTGCCCGCGTATGCCCTGGCATACGCGGAAATATAAGGGCCTATCAGCCACGCCCACACGGCGCCTTGATGGTATGCCCTGTCCCTCTCGTACTGGTTTCCATAATAATGGCCAACATAGTCTCTGTCTTTTGGAGAAAGGCTTCGCAAACCATACGGCGTTAGGAGGTGCTCTTTTACTATTTCTATCACACTCCTTTGCCTTTTTGTGGATAACATCGAGTATGGCAGGCTTACGGCGAATATCTGATTTGGTCGAATGGCCATATTTTTTGTTTCACCGTCGATGTAGTCGTAAAGATATTGTCCCTTATCAAACCAAAAAATATCATTAAACGATGTGCTAACTTTTTGTGCCAAAGCAGTGTAATCCGCGCTTTCATTGTTTAGACTCATTTCGCGCGCGAGGAATGACATGATCTTTAGGGCATTAAACCACAGGGCATTTATTTCTACCGCCTTTCCTCTACGTGGCGTTACTACCCAGTCGCAGACCTTTGCATCCATCCATGTCAGTTGGATTCCCTCTGCGCCGGCATGGATTAACCCATCTGAGTCCATGTGGATGTTATACCGAGTTCCTTTCTTATAACATTCAATAATCTCTTTCAGAACGCCATATAAATTTTTCCGAATCGTCTTCAAATCCTTTGCAAATCGCAGGTATTGGTATGTAGCATGAATATACCACAGCGAAGCGTCAACGGTGTTGTATTCAGGTGTTTCTCCATAATCAGGAAATCGATTGGGTATCATTCCCTGGCTTACATATTTGGCATAGGAAAG
>JAGWZR010000184.1 GCA_018968795.1 Planctomycetota bacterium
ATTCAACACGAATCTCTCTGCCACTCTCATCCTTTTTAAATTCGTCCGCAAGTTCCTTGCAATATTCTCGAAAATAAAACGGCATTTCTCTTGTCGAAGAAAGGAATAAGTCTTGTGTTTTTTGAGATGTCAACTGCTGAACACATTCATTACCATACTTGTCGTGTCGTGACCGGGTGCAGGATTCCACAAAGGATTCTATAAATTTTTTTGCATCATGTTTTCGGGCCTGCCTCTTCCGTTCCAGATACTCTGAGACAAATCCCCCAATGGTTATAATCATCCAGACAAAAAAAACGACTAGTAAAACCATAACGGGATAGAGCATTGCCGACGAAAGAGCAGAAAGAATGTTTTGCAACAGATTAAGAAGATTCATATTTATTTCCTATCTCTTGTTTTCAAATCAGGATACTTTTCCAGTGTTCCCCATTTCCGTAATATTCCGTGCAGCTCTGTGGTAAGCTATCATCAAAATCTTTTCCTTATCCATCCATAAGTGAAAAAGCCAATGCATCCCAACACCACCGCAACAACAATCCACGGCTTGTTAAATTTAGGCAGAGACGCATCGCGATGCGTCTCTGCTAACTTGTTAGTTTTTACCTCTTCCATCTCTAATCCTTTGACTACTTCAGTCTTTTCAAAATCTTCGCCCTCTAATTTCCACTCATCGGCTTTTGCAACCTTCTCTTTAGCCTTTGCTTGCCCAATATTTTTGTTAAATAAGGTCTCTTGAGCCTGGATAATTTTATCCATCTCTGCTTTTCGTTCGCTGAGCGTTTTACCAGTTGCCGTCTTTAGAACTTCCGAATACTTAATCAAGGTGTCAGGATTTACGAGGCCAGGAATAGATAAAACATCCGTCACATATCGTTGGAAGGCGGGATTGTTACACGTATGCTCGCAGCAGGCAACACCGCGCTCTATTACCGTTTCCACATATTCCTTCGCCAGGGTTTGTTTGATTTCCTCCGATGGCTGCCAGTAACCTTTCCGCACAGCCTCCAACATTCTGGCGGTAAGCGCCTGATACGCATACGGGTTTTTCTTATTAAAAAATTCCTTCAAATCCATTCCGTATTTATCTTCAACATAGACTTCAAATGTCTGTTCCCAACGGGCAGCGTCTATTGTCTCCGGCACAGTGACCTGCCAGCCCCACATGTTTTCAACAAATTCAGATATTTTATTGGCTCCTTCAAAGCCTTCCTTCTTCATCCCATCAATCCACTGAGGATTCCAATAACGAGACCGCAACTCCATACCCATCATCCTGTCAATTGGCGTCATCTCCGGCATGGCTGGATTCATAACATTTGTAACGACGACGCCCGGCGACTTTCCATCCAATTCCCGAATTGCAGCAGCAAGTCCACCTGCATACATAAAAAAATCATCATTGTCGAGAGTTCCATAAACGTTAGTAGAACGGCTGTGAACTACCATTTTTGTCCCACTCAATACCATTTTGTAAACCTCTTCCATTGGCTCTCCCCACAAACCGTTACCGTAGCCGTGACTCATTCGCTTTAAATACTCATCTGCAACCACAGAGTCATTTTCCCAGCTCCCGCTTGCACTCACGATTCGCGAAACGTTCAGGTCATAACGTCCCGGGGCCTCATCAAAGATTCTGATGGCGGCATACTGTTCAGCCTTTTTTTGCGGCCAGCCTTGTTGAATTAATTTTTCTGTCAATTCCTTGATGTGTTGCCGAACCAAGTTATCCTTTTCATCAAGCTCTTTTACCATTTGAACGGCATGATCGATGTATTGAGTCAACTGTCCAAACATCTCTTCTGCGGCGGAAGAGACAACGATATCGATTCGTGAACGGCCCAATTTTTCTTTTGGAATTACTCTGACTCCTGTCACCTTCCCCCATTCATTCCAAATAGGTTCAACCCCCAATAGGTAAAGAATCTGAGATTCCAATATCCCTTCATGTCTTATTGTTTCAGTGCCCCATATAACAAAGGACAATTTTTCAGGATATTTCCCGTTATTTTTCGCCCGATAATCATTAAGTAGTTCCTGAGTTAATTTAACGCCCACCTGCCATGCCTCTTTTTTAGGAATTTTATCTGGATTGAAGGCGTAAAAATTTTTGCCTGTTGGCAAAGAACTGGGATTTCTCACAGGGTCATTCCCAGTTCCCGTTGGTATATACCGTCCGTTCATGGCATGAATCATACTGGATAATTCCCGCCTAGCGCCCTCCTGAATATTTTTGTCCAATTCATCGGCAGAAACATCCTTAACAACTTCTTTTATAGCTTGAATAGTGGATAAACGAAGCGATTCATCGGGTATACTACCAAAGGTATGAAGACCGTAAGGCATATTAAGCTGTTTCATCTCTTTGAGAAATTCTTCAATTTTGTGAATAACTTCGTGATTGATTTCGTGGGGGGCGCCATCTCCAGCGCTAACGTTTAAGAATTCACTAATATCTATATCCTTATCAAGCCCTAGAGCTTTTACTTTCTTCACGATATTTTCCTGATACTGTCTCGCATGTTCAGCTCCTTGTTCGAGGGCCTGATCGTGGCTGCTGATCATTTCTTCAAGCTCAGCGTATTCATGATAAAGCCCTCCCTTTTTTAAAGGGGGAATCATGTGATCTATGACAACTGCCGAACCCCTTCGTTTTGCCACAAGCCCCTCGCCAACATCATCTACGATGTAAGGATAAATCACCGGCAAATCCTGAATCAATGCCTCTGGCGCATCATCACCAGAAAGACCGTTGCTTTTGCCCGGCAGCCATTCGTGCGTACCATGCGTGCCGAAATGAACAACGGCATCGGCGCCAAATCCGTATTTTAGCCATAAATAGACCCCTAAATATTGATGGTGTGGAGCAAGGTCTTTACTATGAAACATGGCTTCCTTATCTTGCAACCAACCCCTTACCGGCTGCGGAAGGATAACAATGTTTCCACGTTTCACCGCAGGAATAACCATATATTTCTTCTTTTGCTTTGGGTCAGTCCACATCATCACATTCGATTCTTCAGCCGGTCCCCAATCCCTATTAACCCCCTTAACAAAATCCGCAGGTAAATTTCTGATCCACCGTTGGTAATCCTCCAAAGGCAGCAATACACATTTCCCATTTCTAACCATTTCATTGAGCTCTCCCGGCGTCCAATTCCCAACGTTTCTCCCGTATCTCACAGAATTTTCAAGGAGCATTTCTTTGTCAACTGCTTCGCTACCAATGTTGTATCCGAACTCTTTCATTTTTCTTAAGACATTATCAATGCTGGCAAAAACATTCAGGTAACTGGCGCCGATATGTTGTTTTCCAGGTGGATAATTCCAATAAAATATGGCAACTTTTTTATCTTTCATAGCTTTCCGTTGTAAATTAATCCACGCATGTATTCGATTAACAGCCTGATTAACTCGTTCCGGCACAGGTCTTCGTTCCTCTATAAAAAAGCCTGTTTCGCTATCTTTTTCACGGACACGATACGAGACGACCGTAGGTTGGATAAGACCGGCGATTTCAGGGATAGCCAACTGCCAGCTTACTTCTAAAGAACTCAAGCCTTCGGGATCATTCTCCCACGTCTTTCCATCCTTTCCATAAACAGTTATTAAATTAATTATTGGAACTCCACATCGTTCCAATGAGTCCATGGCTTTGAAATCCGAAAAGCGAAACAAGAAAGAAAGTATGCCAGAGACCCTTGAAATACCTTTGGAATCCATTAATAGCTTTTCGACAACAGACCCTTCAGGGTAACCAAATGCCACAAAGGCGTTAAACCCCTTTTCTTCAAGGGCACGGATTAAATTATTTTCCACTTCATTTTGACCTTGCTCACAAAACGTTGAATAGGTGAGGACTGCAACCCATGCCGCATTTTTCTTAAAGTAACCTTCCGACCTATACCAGTCTTCATATTCCTCAAATGTTTTAAAAAACATCTCCTGTGAATTATGTCGATGATAATAACCATCTTTCAGTTGTTTCCGCGGCTGTTCCGCTTTTATCCCGGAAATGTTGGTATATTTAACCAAGGAAAATAGCGCCATATTTTGAAAGTTTTCTATTCCGCCATAATCAAAGTAGGAACGAAATTCCTCGTCATACGTAAGACCCAACTCGACGTACTCCTTATCTAATCCTGCCGAGCGGTTTATTGGCAATACACGCGCCCCGTGTGAAATAGCGCTCTTGATTACCTCACGATCAAAACCAGCTTGCGTTGGGGTTGAAATCCTTATTCCCATAATGTCAATAACAATGATGTCGGAATCTTCTATCGCGTGAGGATTAAAGCCGGAATCCAAGTCTGCCTTACTAATAAGTTCGAAATCTACACGGTCTTTGAGAAATGGATATTCTTTCCAGATACTCTTCATTGCCTTAGCAACCGTGGGAGTCTGGTAATTTCCAACTATAAAAGTGTATTTTAAAGGTTTAGTTTCTGCTGCAAGAGAAAAAGGAAGATAGAGAGCAAATACAATAAATAAGATTATAATCACACATCTTTTCATTATTCACTCCTTCGAGGAGAACAAACGTCCTTAGTATACGTCCATCTCATATGGTCACCCTCACTGAGAATACATTTATTAGCAAAAGATGTGGCCCGTTTACCATTGGTATCGTAATACCACACCTTGACGCCTGCTTGTCCTTCAATGCCGTCAATGGATGTGACCAAAAGGTTTTCACCGATTCTCCGTGTTTCAATCTTTGCAACAGATTGAAGCGCCTCTAAGGCGGTAACACCCTGTTTCCATTTTATCTCCACTTCGCGATTCTGTTGTAGTCCTCCGTAGTCAATTTCTACGGTCACGTTCTGATTAGCACAATGTGCAGTAGACACAAATACCAAAAAAACAAATATGCCGATTATTCCTTTTACGTATTTCATATCACTATTTCTCCTTATCAATAGCCCTTATTTATGTAAGTGAAACCTCCCCAGCCTAAAGGCTGGGGCTTCTGCCTTCTGGCATAATCTGGCTATGGCTTATCTTGCTCTCGTATATACTTTCTAACAACTTCCTCATTTACCGTTCCAATACTTTCGGCAAAATACCCATCCGCCCAA
>JAGWZR010000185.1 GCA_018968795.1 Planctomycetota bacterium
CTTGATTTTTTTAACCCCGGTTGAATCGGCTGCCAACAGATGGATGCAGTTTCGTATCCAAATAAAAGCGTTACTGAATTTATTAATACCTCTCTGATTCCACTGCGTGTACGCTCCGATACTCAGCCCCTGGCTAGTAATTTTAATCTGCAATGGACTCCCACCCTTATAATACTTGATATGGAGGGCAAAGAACACCACAGAACAGTCGGTTTTCTTTCCCACGAAGAATTGATCCCATCGTTATTGCTGGGTATTGCAAAGGTTTATTTTGATCTAAGTGCATTCAAAGAGGCACTTTCAAACCTGGAAAAGATTTTGTCTGATTTTCCCAAAAGTAGCGCAGCACCAGAGGCAATTTACCTGAAAGGTGTATGTTTATACAAGGATACTAAAAATCCAAAAGGACTTAAAGCAGCTTACGAACAACTTCAGGCCAAGTATCCCGAGAGCGAGTGGACAAAGCGGGCATATCCCTATCGGCTTTTGTAACATATTGCAAAGGATTCATATCGGAGGAACACAATGACTGAAACGAGAAAGATCCGCAAGGTCCTGAAAAGTAAACCCACGATCGAAGGAGCCGGTGTCCACCTTAAACGTGCATTGGGATATAGCCAGGTTCCTATGTTTGATCCTTTTTTACTTCTGGACGATTTCCGCTCAAACGACCCAGAGCATTATATCAAGGGTTTCCCATGGCACCCGCATCGTGGAATCGAGACAATCACCTATGTTCTTCGTGGAGATGTAGAACACGGCGACAGCATGGGGAATAAGGGCATTATATCGTCTGGCGATATACAATGGATGACCGCTGGAAGTGGAATCATACACCAGGAAATGCCCAAAGGAGACTCAAATGGCGTGATGTTTGGATTTCAACTTTGGGCCAATCTGCCCAAATCCTATAAAATGATGGAGCCTCGTTATCGGGACGTGAAAAGCAGACAAATCCCGGAGGTAATGCTTGAGAATGGCACAAAAGTCAGGGTCATATGCGGTAAAGCTGGTGGCAAGCGAGGACCTGTTCAGGACATCATCACTGACCCGGAATACATTGATATAACAGTTCCAGCCCGTTCAGAATTCATACATCCGACAAAGCGTGGACACACCGTTTTTGCGTACGTCATCGAAGGTAAAGGATACTTTTGCAAGGAAAAGCTACCGTTTTCCTATGAGATCGAAGGAGTCAACTATTTCGATATGCAAAGAGATTCCTTTGTAAGTAACGAGACTCTCGTCCTATTTGATGATGGCGATCAGATGATGGTCTCAACGGAAGGCGATGCAGTCAGATTCCTGCTTATATCTGGCAAGCCCATTGGTGAACCGGTCGCTTGGTACGGCCCCATTGTGATGAATACGGAAGATGAACTACGGATCGCTTTTGAAGAGTACTACAATGGCAGGTTTATCAAGCACAAGAGAGTTTAAACCTCAGAGAAGAAAAAAAATAGAGAAATAAAAAGTAATTCCAAACAAATTAAATGTACAAAAAGGAGAATATCTATGAAAGTACTTATCGTCTACTATAGCACTTACGGCAACGTATACAAGATGGCGAAACTTGTTGCTGAGGGGGTTAAAGAGGTTAAAGGGGCGGAGCCCGTTATTCGCACGGTTCACGAACTGATCCCTTCATCTGTTATCGATTCCCGCGAGGATATGAAGGCTGGTAGGGCGATGCAGAAAGACATCCCTCTGGTCACATTGGACGATTTCAAGGAGGCGGGAGCCATCGCTTTCGGGACTCCGACAAGGTTCGGAAATGTTTCCGCGCAATTAAAAAATCAGATTGATCAACTTACATCACTGTGGTTCGCAGGAGAACTAGAAGGTAAGCCTGCCGGCATCTTCGTCTCTACAGCGAGTCTTCATGGAGGGCAGGAGACGACAATACTTACCTCGATGGGTCCTCTGCTGCATCTCGGGATGATCCTTGTTGGTGTACCTTACTCAGTCAAAGAGCTTTTTTCGACACAGAGCGGCGGCTCTCCTTATGGACCTGGTCATATTGCGGGACTAGACAGTAAACGGGAAATTGACCAGCAGGAAGCGGCGATTTGCCGTGCCCTGGGACGTCGGCTTGCCAAGGTCGGGCTCAAATTACAAAGGCCAGAGTAAATAATGTGAATGTTCTTATCATCATTACCAATCGTTATAGCGGACCTGTACCAGTTATGCCTATTGGTGCATGCGTGGTTGCAGAGGCCGCCGAACTGGCTGGTCACAGAGTCAAGGTATTGGACTTAATGTTTGAAAGATATCCCTTACGCGCCCTGGAGTCGGAGCTTAGCCAAACAGACCCTGATATAATAGGTCTTTCAGTACGAAACATTGACAATAACGACATGCAAAATCCCGTGGCATTCTTCAAAGATTTAAAACCACTGGTAGATATTATTCGCAACAAAACACAAGCAACTGTTGTTCTCGGTGGCGCTGCGATTTCCGTAATGCCTGAAGAGTTGCTTCGCTACACAGGCGCAGATTTGGCAGTATTGGGAGATGGAGAAATTGTTTTCCCTAAATTATTGGCAGCGCTTTCACAAGGTGAGGCACTGAATCTGATACCCGGCGTAGCATGGATCGAGAATAATATCTTCAGAAAAAATGCCGATTATGCAGACAGGTTTTTGGATGGTTGTTCGATTCCAAACTTTCGCCGATGGATCAACATATCTTCCTATCTATCCAGATTATCTACTGTGCCCATCCAAACAAAACTCGGATGCCACTTCAAGTGTGTGTACTGTACCTACCGGAAAATCGAAGGATGCGATTATCGATTATGTGATCCAAAAAGTGTAATTGATGCTATCAAAAACCTCGCGGCTCTGGGAATGCGGGATATTGAATTCGTTGACAATGTATTTAATTCTCCGTATGATCATGCGTTAGCAGTATGTGAAGGTCTTGCCAGAGATAAACCCAATGTCCGTCTCCAAAGTCTAGAGTTAAACCCGTTTTTCATAGACGACAATCTTATCACGGCAATGGAGCGAGCAGGTTTTGTCGGTATCGGCATTACCGTTGAAAGCGCCTCTGGTGTTGTTCTGAATGGTCTCCAAAAAGGTTTTACAGTGGAACACATCCATAATGCCGTCCGGGTTATCCAACGTCACAATTTACCCTGCCTTTGGATATTTATGCTTGGCGGTCCATGCGAGACAGAGAAAACAGTTCAGGAAACGCTCCGCTTTGCCGAGCAATACATCCGCCCGAAAGACGTGGTATTTTTCAATATAGGGATACGCATTTATCCAGGGACAGAACTTGAGCATATAGCTAGAAAAGAAGGTGTTTTGACCCTTTCTCCCAAAGAAATGTTGAACCCTGTGTTTTTCTTCTCCCCTACCCTCGATCTGGGCTGGCTGATAAATACCTTGCACAATGCCTTGTCCACACACATGAACTACATTGACTCAAATTCTATCGGTTTATCGTTTCTACCAACAATTAATCGCTTGGGATATAGACTAGGAATTCGGCCTCCTCTCTGGAGACACACGCGTTTCGTTCGGCAAGGACTCAGATTTTTAGGAATGGACGTATGAGAACACTCAATGACGAAATCTCATCCTTAAATTCTAAGAATGGAAAGGTTCGCTTGGCATCGGTAGCGGTTGCCACACCGCCTTATAGAATAAGTCAAGCGCAGGCAGCGGCATTCCTTGTAAAACACTACTCGGACAAACTTAGCCAGAGAAGTTTGGCGATCTTGCGCAAGATTTTTGCTCATCCAAGCGTATCACAGCGACATCTTGCGGTTGAAGACCTTGAATGCCTTGTCAATGAATATCCCGACAGCCGTGTTGCCCGTTTCACACACTGGGCGGTAGACCTTTCGTCTCAGGCAATTGTTAAGGCTCTCAATCAAGTTGGACTGAAAATTGATGATGTGTCTGGATTGGTGGTTAACACATGCACCGGGTACATTTGCCCTGGCATATCAACCTATATCATAGAAAAGTTAGGATTATCTAACCAGATACGGGCACACGATTTGGTAGGTAGTGGCTGTGGGGGATTAGTTCCAAATTTACAGGTATGCGAGGATATGGTAAAAGGATATGGCGACAAAGTGATATTGAGCGTTTCGGTAGAGATCTGCAGCGCTACATTCCAGATGGCCGACGATTTGAGTTTAATACTCTCAAATGCGATTTTTGCAGATGGCGTGGCAGCATCTGTTCTCTGGCATCGTCCTCAGGGATTGGCATTGGTTGCCTCTGCAAGCCGCTACGACCCTAAAAGTCGTGACGATATACGCTACATTTACAAGAATGGACAACTTCACAACCAGCTCTCCGCTTTCTTACCAGAAATAGTAAGCAAAACGGTTGCAAAGGTAGTAATGGACCTTTTAAAGCCCAGAGGGTTACGGATCGAAGATATTAAGCACTGGGCCTTTCACCCAGGCGGAGAAAAGGTAATAAATGCAATCAGAGATGAAATAGGACTTTCTGAAACACAATTACAGGCAACCCGCAATATTTTAGCCGAGTATGGAAATATGTCTTCTCCAACAGTACTGTTTGTGCTCCGAAGAATTTTAGATAATGGCATTGCGCCTGGAGATTGGTGTATAATGATAGTCTTTGGTGCAGGACTTTGCGCTCATGCCTTACTTCTCAGGGCATAGTTAACAGTTGTTAATTTGTTAAAGGAGATACATTGCTTGAAAATTCTCTGCTTTTTTGTATTATTCTTTTCTTTCTGAATCTTCAAAAAAGCGAATTCCTATTACTTTTGCTAATTTGTTGTGCTCAATATAATTCAGGACAAAGGCAAGGGCCATATCCCCAAATTTATGATGATGTCCGTATGACTCTCCATCTGTCGCAATATTGAGTATCTGATGCCACCGCCTCTTGCCGGAGAAACCATTTACCAGGCGATTGGCAAAATCTTCTCCACTGTTCAATGTGTTTTCAAACGCCACAGCATGGGATATTGGATTATCATAAAAGAAGAGGTTAATTTTACGGCCTGATGGTAACCGGCAGAGATATGCCATGGTGGGG
>JAGWZR010000186.1 GCA_018968795.1 Planctomycetota bacterium
CAAAGGGGATTATCCATATTACCAAGAAATATGGCGGTGAAGAGGGCGCAAGGAAACTTTTGGATCAAGGGTATCCCAAAGAAATGGTGGATGCAATGAAGGGCGCAGGCACACGGACGTTTAAAGGTCGTGGTGGTATGGGACTCTTGGGCGTCATTGGGAAGTATGGAATGTACAGGTTTAACAATATGCTTTCCTTAGTCGATAGCCACAATAGGGGTGTAGGGCCTGATAAGGCATTAGGCGGAAGGAACTGGTCGAACTATACGTGGCATGGCGATCAGGCTCCGGGACATCCATTTTCTCATGGATTGCAAACGTCTGATGTAGATATGAATGACATACGGTTTTCGAAGTTGGTAATCATGACTGGGAAAAACCTCATTGAAAATAAGATGCCTGAGGCACACTGGATGACACAGGTAATGGAAAGGGGCGGGAAACTTGTTGTCATCACCCCTGAATACAGCCCGTCTTCCCAAAAAGCAGATTACTGGATTCCGATAAAGTGTAATACCGACACTGCACTGTTCCTGGGCTTAACGAAAATATTGATGGACGAGAAGTTGTACGATGCAGATTATGTAAAGAAGTTTACCGATTTCCCATTGCTCGTTAGGACAGATACACTGAAGAGGTTGCAAGCGAAGGATATCTTCCCTGATTACAAATTGGAAGACATTTCTCACGGGGCAAGTTACAAGATTCATGGGCTGCATGACGACCAGAGGGAGATTGTTGGGGATTTTGTAGTATGGGATGCAAAGACAAAAGGCCCAAAGGCAATTACCAGGGATGATGTTGGCGATAAGTTAGTTGCTAAAGGTATTGATCCGGTATTGGACGGTACATTTAAAGTGAAGACAGTAGACGGCAAAGAAATTGAAGTTATGCCACTCTTTGAGATGTATAAGATACACCTTAAAGATTACGATATCGATACCGTTGTTGAAATAACTAACTCACCAAAAGAGTTGATCGTAAGGTTAGCGCATGATATTGCTACCATAAAGCCTGTGGCGATTCATTATGGTGAGGGTATTAATCACTGGTTCCATGCAACACTAATGAACCGGTCAACCTATTTACCTCTCATGTTAACCGGCAACGTAGGCTATAATGGTTCTGGTTCGCATACTTGGGCGGGTAATTACAAGGCTGGTAATTTCCAGTCAGCCAAATGGAGCGGCCCGGGATTCTACGGATGGGTAGCAGAGGATGTCTTCAATCCAAATCTTGATCCCGATGCGCCTGCATTGGAGTTAAAGGTAAAGGGACGCGCTTACGATGAAGAGGTTGCATACTGGAATCATAATGACAGGCCATTGATTGTTAATACGCCAAAGTACGGGCGTAAGTGCTTTACAGGCAAGACGCACATGCCAACGCCAACCAAGATTATGTGGTTTACCAACGTAAATCTGGTGAACAACGCAAAACATGTTTATCAGATGCTTAAAAATGTCAATCCCAATATTGAACAGATTATGTCTACCGATATTGAGCTGACAGGTTCCATTGAGTATGCGGACTTTGCATTCCCGGCCAACTCATGGGCTGAGTTTGAAACCCATGAGATTACAAGTTCATGTTCAAACCCTTTCATTCAAATTTGGAAGGGTGGCATAAGACCGGTAAACGATTCTAGGGATGATGTAATGATATTGGCAGGTATGGCTGCCAAGCTTGGGGAGCTACTCAGGGATATGAGGTTCAGGGATTTCTGGAAATTCGCCTTAGAGGGTAGACCCGAGGTGTATATCCAGAGGTTGTTGGATGGCAGTACAACCACCAAGGGATATAACTTTGTGGATATAATTAATGGAAAGTACGGCGAGCCTGGCGTTGCCTTGTTGCTATACAGAACTTATCCAAGACAGCCCTTCTGGGAGCAGGTACACGAAAGTCTCCCATTCTATACCCCGACGGGCAGGTTGCAGGCGTACAATGATGAATCAGAGATTATTGAGTATGGTGAGAATTTCATCGTACATCGGGAAGGACCTGAGGCAACTCCTTACTTGCCTAACGCAATTGTGAGTACAAATCCTTATATCCGTCCTGATGATTATGGCATTCCGGAGACTGCAGAACACTGGGACGATAGGACTGTCAGAAATATCAAAAAGTCATGGGCTGATGTAAAGAAGACAAAGAACTTCCTGTGGGAGAAGGGTTACAAGTTCTATTGTGTAACGCCAAAATCCAGACATACAGTGCATTCCCAGTGGGCTGTGACAGACTGGAACTTCATCTGGAATAATAACTTTGGCGATCCCTACAGGATGGATAAGAGGATGCCGGGCGTTGGTGAACATCAGATAAATATAAATCCGCAGGCGGCTAAAGATTTGGGCATTAATGACGGCGATTATGTTTATGTTGATGCAAACCCTGCCGACAGGCCATACGAGGGTTGGAAGCCAAGCGACCCATTCTACAAGGTTTCAAGACTTATGCTGAGGGCAAAGTATAATTCATCCTATCCTTACGGGGTAACGATGATTAAACACTCTTCGTGGATTGCAACGGAAAGGAGTGTAAAGGCTCATGAAACCAGACCTGATGGCAGGGCATTATCAGCGGGTACCGGATATCAATCTAGCTTCCGTTACGGCTCCCAGCAGAGTATCACGAGGGACTGGTCTATGCCTATGCACCAGCTGGATAGCCTGTTCCACAAAGCGAAGATCGGTATGAAGTTTGTGTTTGGTTTTGAGGCGGATAATCACGGCATCAATACCGTACCAAAGGAGACCCTGGTTAAGATTACAAAGGCAGAGGATGGTGGTATTGGCGGGAAGGGATTATGGGATCCGGCAAAGACAGGTTACACAACGGGGAACGAGAATGAGTTCATGACTAAATACCTTAGCGGTGATTTAATAAAAGTGGAAAAGGCTTAATTGCTGAGACTAAAAGTGAGCTAACAGATGACTTTAAAGCGTTTGTTAGCTCGCTGTTTTTTGTATTATTTTTTTATTAATGATTGGAGGAAAAAAGTATTTATGAAAAAATATTTGATCTCTGGTGTGCTGGCGATTTCATGTTTGGCGTTTTCGTGTAATTCGCTTGTGTGGGCTCAAACTGAGGAAAAAAAGGCATTAACGGCTGAAGAGGCTGCCGAAGCAATGAAGAAGCTGGAAGAAGCACAGCAAAAGCTAAAGAAGGCAGTCAAAAATGTACCGAAGGTAGACAACGCTGGTTCCATTACTGGAGTTGTAACTTGTCAAAAGATGAGGAATAATGCGGATGCTGTCGTTTTTATTGAAAAAGTTGGGGATAATAAATTTGCTCCTGCCAGTGAACATGCGATTATTGACCAGCTTAACTTAACCTATGTGCCGCGTGTTGTAGCTATGCAGAAAGGCACTACCGTGGACTTTCCCAACAGCGACGCAGTTCGCCATAATGTATTTTCCCCTCCCACAGCCGCCTTGCAGTTTAATCTCGGCACTTACCCAACTGGCGTGGTCAAAGAAGTGCTTTTTGATGTCGTAGGCGAGACTCCGCTACTCTGCAATGTCCATGCTGAGATGGCAGGCTATGCAATCACATTTGAAAACCCGTATTTTGCACTTACTGATAAGGATGGAAACTACACCATTGAGGGTGTTCCACCAGGAAAATACGTGGTGAAGACATGGCACGAGAAACTCAAGGAAATATCCCAAGAAGTTGCGGTAGAGGCAGGAAAGGCCACAACTGCAAATTTTGAATTGAAGAGAAGAAGATAAATTTGTAAGTTAAAAGAGGTTTCGGTAATAATGCGTTTTTATAGAAATTCCAGTGAGGTATTGTTCCTCACTGGAATTTTTTGTTTCGGAAATAAATACTCATTGAGATAACTTTCCTATACCTTTGTTTAGATGAGATTTCTTGAGATGAATTCTTTGTAAAACGTCCGCAAAATTCAAAAACTTGTTAAACTGGTCTCATATAATAAGTGAAAAGAAAAGGTTTATAGTATGATTAGACAGGTATATTATTTTGACAAACCGGGAAAGGAAAACACCGAAAAGTGTATAGAGATAGCAGCATCCATGGTTGGCGAGGGTTACAAGCACATAGTTGTTGCAACGACTGTTGGAGATACTGGTGTTGCTATGGCAAGAAAGCTTCATGGCAAGGATATAAACCTTGTAGTCGTTACCCATTCCTTTGGTTTTAAGGAACCAAATCATTTTGAACTGTTGCCAGAAAACAGGGAAGAGATATTGATGCTTGGTGGAAAGGTTTATACCTGCACAATCCTTACTCATTCTATTGAAACGGCATTTACCCAGAAATTTAACGGTCTCTATCCGACAATGATCGTTGCCCAATCTTTGCGGCGTTTCGGTGAAGGAGCTAAGGTGTGCTGTGAGATTGTCATGGAGGCCTGCGACGGTGGACTTATCCCTGAGTTTGAGAAAGTTGTGGCCGTTGCAGGGACGGGGAGAGGGGCTGACACGGTATGCATAACAAAATCTGCCGCATCAAAGCGATTCTTAGATCTAAAGGTACTTGAAATACTGGCTAAACCGAGAGAGTAAACGTGACTAAAGGGGGCTTGTGTTTTCAAGAAAATTACGGAATATCTAGCGCATACCGGTGTAAATCTTCTGGCGTGTCAACATCCGCTAAGGTTTTCAGGATGCCGTAAGATAGATTGTTCTTGCGTACCTTTGCCATCGTCTGGTCAAACACCCGATCCGTACTCCAGTCTATATCCACAAATAAATCGGGTACAAATTCCCGTTCAAAACGTATGGGGGAAAGTCTCGACATGCCTAAAAGGTAGTAACCACCGTCCTTACACGGCCCGAGAACGATATCTTTCCCTTGTAACGTCTCAAAGGCATTCTCAATTAATACGGCATCTATTTCTGGGCAGTCTGTGCCTATGATTATACATCTTTTATAACCTTTGTCTTGAAATAATTGTTGAAAGGCATGCGACATCCTTTCGCCTAAGGTATCGCCTTCCTGATGTATGTACCGTGTGTCGAAGGTCTGATCGTTGTTGCGGACAGGCATTA
>JAGWZR010000187.1 GCA_018968795.1 Planctomycetota bacterium
AGAACTTCTTGATACGATCAAGGGTTCTACCCAGAAGATATTCTTCGTTTTGAATAAGATTGATTATCTGGCACCGAAAGAGATTGAAGAAATCGCCACCTTCAATAAACATGTATTAGAAGAAATGGGGTTTACCGTCCATGAAATATGGCCTATTTCTGCCAAGGAGGCGCTCAAAGCAAAAACAACCAACAATGGCGCCCAACTTTCACGGAGCGGTCTTTTGAACCTGGAAGATGCGTTAAGCCGTTTTCTCTCTTTAGAAAAAGGCAAAATCATTCTCAATGCCACCATATCCAAGGTAAAGCGGGCTATCTCTCAGAAATTATCACAAATCGCTATTGAGAAAAAAACAATAGAAACGTCGGGAGAAGAGTTAGAAAACAAGATCAACACCTTTCATCAACTCGTTGCAAATCTAAAACAGGATAGAGAAGACATAAAACACCTGCTCAAAGGCGAATCGGACAAACTGTGTTTAAAGGTGGAGGAGATGTTAAAGGTTTTTGAAGAAAAAGAGTTGCAAAGGATAAAACAGCGCCTTCAGGATTTTTTTGAGAAAAATTCAGATGCCAATCCCACGACCTTGCGGAACGATATGCAAAAGGTTCTCAAGGCAGAAATTATCAAGGGATTTGATGTATTCAGGAAAGACGCCGAAAAAGCGATCTCAAATAATATTCAGGAGACCTTTAACCGTTTTACGAAACGTTCCAATAGTATTGTCGCCGAGTTTAAAACGGCAGCCGAAATACTCTTTGAGGTATCCATGGACCACCTTGAGTTTTCCGTGGAGATGGCTAAGGATAACAGTTTTTACTACATGGTGCAGGAGTATACAGCTCCTACAGATGAAGAGGTCAAGTCCATTCTGCGCGCCTTTCTGCCTAAATCAATCAGCAGAAAGATGGTCCTAAACGAAATGCTGGAACGTGTTTCCTCTGACATGAGTCGGAATTGTGGCAGGACACGTTCCGACCTTACCACAAGGATTGGTAAAACCATGAACCATTACTCGAAACAGCTTAACGATCTCGGAGGCGACCTTGCTAAGCAGATAGAACAAGCCATACAAAAGGGACAGGAAAGAAGGAGAGAAGGTGGTGAGTCTATACGGCTTGAACTCGATTCATTGGCAAACAAGGCCAAAACCCTGGAAGATCACAAAAAATCTCTGGCAAAGATATGGGACGCTATTAATCCGACGGAAGTAAAGTATGAACGCAGGAACATGGTAGTGGCATAGGTAATATTTAAACTAAATTAGGCAGCTAATTCCCACAAATATGGATGGATAAATTCTCTATTTCTGCTTTTATCGTTAATTAACATACAGGCGATGGAGTTCGCCTAACTGCTACATTGTAGCTGATAACTCCTATTGAAGTTGTCCTTCGATAGGAGTTTTTTATTAGAAAGCCCCTGTCGAAGCTGAGATGTTGACAGGAGGTTTTTTATGCCTTCCTTTTAAAAAACTAAAATACGATAGCGATAGTTTAAAATTGATTTTAAAATATAAAATTGGTATAATAAAGTGTTAAATTTTTATTCTAGTTTTAAACGAACTATCAAGGTGTGCGCTTAGGTATTTAATGGTTAATTGTCTCTGAAAGAGGACGACATGCAGGTTTTAATCGCAGATGAACTTCCAGATGTATGTATTGAAATACTTGAAAGGGCTGGGCTTAAGGTACTAAAAAAACCCGGCATTAAAGTAGACGAGTTAAAAACAATTATTAACACCTGCGATGGAATTGTATTGCGTAGTGGCACGAAAATCACGGCTCCTTTGCTGGAAAAAGCGGACAAATTAAAAGCTATTTGCCGTGCGGGTGTTGGAGTCGATAACGTGGATGTTCCAGCTGCCACAAAAAAAGGCATTGTGGTCATGAATACCCCAGAAGGCAATATTACTTCTACAGCCGAACACACGGTGGCACTGCTCTTCTCACTTTCGCGTTTTATTCCCCAGGCCTGCGCGTCGACGAAAGCAGGAAAATGGGAAAGAAAAATGTTTACGGGCATTCAGATCGCCGGAAAAACCTTGGGTATCATTGGATTGGGGCGGGTAGGGAGACATGTGGCAAAACGCGCCGTAGCATTAGAAATGAAGGTAATCGGGTACGACCCTTTTGTTTCGCCTGAATTTTCGTCACAGTACAACCTTCACATTACAAAAGATCTCAATGAATTATTTTCACAGTCTGATTATATCACGGTTCACGTCCCTCTGAACAGCGAGACCAAAAATCTCATAACGCAGAAAGAATTCGCCATTATGAAAAAGGGCGTTCGCATTATCAACTGCGCGAGGGGCGGCATTGTTTCTGAAGAAGACCTCTTCAACGCCATCCAACATGGCCAAGTTGCAGGTGCCGCGATAGACGTATTCGACACAGAACCGCCCGTCGGTAACAAACTACTCGAGTTAGATCAAGTAATAGCAACGCCTCATCTCGGCGCATCCACCGAGGAGGCGCAATTTGCAGTTGCTGTGGAAGCGTCAGAACAAATGGCTGACGCGCTTACCGGCAAGGGGTTCCGAAACGCGGTTAACCTTCCTCCGTATAATCCCGAAGAATACACGAACCTGAAACCCTATATCACGCTTGCAGAAAAGATGGGCTCGCTCCTCATACAAGTAGCAAAGGGAGGAATACAAGTCGTAGACATTATTTATACCGGAGAAATCATCAAGAAAAATATTTGCCTCGTTACTGATAGCTTTATGGTTGGGCTACTCAAACCTGCCCTTGAAAATGGTGTTAACCTGGTCAGCGCGCCGCTTCTGATGGCAGAGCGCGGCATCAAGATTAACGTTACCACCAGCAGCGGGGTTAGCGATTTCACGAGCCTTGTCACAGCAAAGATTAACACTTCCTTAGGCGAAACAACTATCTCAGGAACGGTTTTCGGCAAAAATGAACCAAGAATTGTAGATATTAACGGCTATGGGGTAGAAGCGATACTTGACGAGCATATGCTTATCGTCTTTGGAAAAGATAAACCAGGTTTTATTGGCGGTATAGGCACTCTTCTTGGAAGCAAAAAAATAAACATAGCTCATATGACCTTTGGCAGGAGAGCGGCGGGGGGCAAAGCAATTACAATTTTGAATGTAGACGCTTCGTTACCGCGAGACTGCCTTCGAGAGATCGAGCAAATGGAATACATAGAGGCTGCCTACCCTATTTGCCTTTAGGCTTAAACACCTTCCCCCCAAAGCACTTCTGTGGTTTTACACTATATTGCATATTCCTTTAGTCGTAAAGCATTTACACTGGGCAAACCCGCCGCATAGATTTTTCCTACGGCATCATTGATATTGTATTTAACACGTTTAATCCTCACCACCTTTTTTTCGGTGTCGTAAATAGCGCAGGCGGCCCGCATATCCCAATCGCGCGGTTGTCCTACGCTTCCAACATTTATAAGGACATTATCGGCGTTATTCAAATCAAAAACCTGTCCCCTATCGACATGCATGGTTTCTTTATTACAAAAAATCGCCAAGGGCACATGGGTATGACCATAAAAACAAACGGGGGTTTTTAACATTTCAAAACTATTCTGCGCGGTTGCAACTGTCGTAATATAATCAAAAAATTCCGGATGTTTCAGAGAAGCATGAACCAGGGTAATCCCATTTAACCCTTCAACGAGCGGCAAATTTTTCAAGAAGATTAAGGATTCGGCAGAAAGCTGCTCTGCAGTCCACAAAACTGCCGTCCTAGCGTCCTGGTGAAAATATTCTACGGGGAATTTTCCCACGGTGGCATAATCATGATTACCGGCCACGACAGTACAGTTTAATTCGCGTACTAAGTCGATACACTTCGCCGGCTCGGCTGCATACCCGACAATATCGCCAATACATAATATCTTATCGACATGCTCCTTTTTTATCTCGTTTACGACAGCCGTTAATGCATCGTAATTACTATGGATGTCCCCTATTACTGCATATATCAAAGGCAAATCCTTTCAAATGCTAGAGAATTTATTTCATCTACATTCTTTGTTATCAAAAATTTCAAATGCCACCGTGAGAACGAAAGCGACGTACGCGACAGCATACGCCGCCAAAAGCGCTGTCCGCCCCAAAAGAGACATTCCGAATATATTTCCCACGCTAACCGCATTAAACACCTCGAGGTTTGGGAACAATGTATAAAAAAATGCCACTAACCACGGAACCCACCCTTCCTTTCCCGGGAAAAGGCATTGAAAGAAATTTAATAAATTCCCTATAATAAAAATAAACATACAACAACTAAGATTGGATATCATCGGCAAACAAAGAGATCCCCCAATTGCAATTGCACACATCATAACAATTTGTAAAAACGAAAAGAAAAGCGGAGAAACAATTGAATGCAAGACATCAAAAAGCGCGCCAGGCAATCTTGTGTGATTGCCAATAGCCTCCCTTGGCCACGCGGAAACAGTCAAAAGCACGCCTAATATCGCGAATGTCAGCGAAACAATTATTACTATCCCTAAAAACTTGCCGAATAGAATAGTTTTTTTACTCACATTTTTAGACAGCAACGTTAGCAAAGTGCCTTTTTCTATCTCTTTAGAGATCGTGCTCGTTGCGCTTAGCGAAGCAAGGCATAGGGCGCAAACCGTAATAGTCGACACCCCCATTTCTTTTATCATCCTCGTCTCCTCGCCGAAGGCAAATAAAGTAAAAGCAAAAGAAAAGAGGATTAGTCCGGCTCCGCCGCCAAGGATAAAATAAAATATTGATTGTCGTATAATTTCTCTCGCCGTATTACCGGCAAGGACGAAGAGGCACCTGTTCATTAAAAAACCCTTGCAAAATTAAAAAAAACGCCTACACTAGGGTTTAAAGATTCATGTTTCACGTGAAACACCCCTTACTCTTAAAGTGAACCACTCCCCAGCCTAAAGGCTGGGGCTTCAGGTAAAAACCCATGAATGGCCTCCGCTTCGCTCCGGGCAGCCATTCATCCCCAAGCTCAAAAGCTTGGGGTTTTCTGGCTGATTTTATAAA
>JAGWZR010000188.1 GCA_018968795.1 Planctomycetota bacterium
GCCCTTAGCGCTCGATAACGGTTCTCGTTATAAGCATATTCCTCAAAGGAGACGGTGGGTTCCTTGCTGTCGATAACCAGAGGGCTCTTTCCTTGCATTTCAAGTTCAGGATTATAGCGGTAAAGAGGCCAGTAACCGCAAGCTACTGCCTTTTTTTGTTGTTCGATTCCCCTGCTCATGTCGATTCCATGGGCAATGCAGACTGAATAGGCAACGATGAGCGCAGGACCGTTATACGCCTCTGCCTCTGAAATAGCCCTGACTGTCTGCGCCGGATTTGCCCCAAAGGCTATCTGGGCAATATAAACCTTGCCGTAGGTGGCCATCATCATGCCTATATTCTTTTTTGGAGTCCTCTTCCCACCCGCCGCAAACTGGGCAACTGCCCCTAAGGGAGTGGCTTTGGACATTTGACCGCCGGTGTTTGAGTAGACTTCCGTGTCCACAATCAGGAGCTTTATATTCTCACCTGACGCCAGCACGTGATCAACGCCGCCATATCCGATATCATAGCCCCATCCATCGCCCCCAATTGCCCATACTGATTTCTTCACAAGATAATCGGCAAGGGAAAGCAAGCTCTTTGCCTCATGGGAAGCATCCTGAGATAATTTCGCTTTCAATTTTTCAACACGCACCCTCTGCGCATCAATATCTTCTTGTGTTGATTGATCGGCATTCTTCAGTGCATCAAAGAGTTCCTTTGCATCTGCATAGAAAGGATTTTTAGAAAATTTATCCACCAATTCTATTGCCTGTGTATAAAACCTGTCTACGGTTTGTCTCATGCCAAGACCAAATTCGGCAGTGTCTTCAAATAGTGAGTTTGACCATGCAGGGCCTCGGCCATCCGCCCGTTTTGTGTAAGGGGTTGTGGGTAGATTTCCACCGTAGATGGAGCTACAACCCGTAGCGTTGGCGATGATCAAGCGGTCGCCAAATAACTGGGTGAGCAGTTTGATATAAGGTGTTTCTCCGCATCCTGGACAGGCGCTATGATATTCAAACAGGGGTTTTACAAACTGGCTTCCCTTAACCGTCTTGGCGTTAAACTTTGAAGGGTCTGTTTCAGGGAGGCTAAGGAAAAATTTATAATTCCCTGTCTCCTGATGACGCAATGGTTCTTGAAGCTTCATATTGATTGCCTTAAAATCTGGGATCTTCTTGCCTTCGGCATCTTTTTTCTGTCCGGGACAGTTGTAAACACACGAACCGCAGCCGGTACAGTCTTCAGGCGCTACCTGAACGGTAAATTTCAGGCCTTTCAATTCCTTGCCTATGGCATCAACTGATTTGAAAGAAGAAGGGGCTTCCTTTAGCATGGATGGATCATAAGCCTTTATCCTGATGGTTGCATGAGGGCAGACAAATGAACACTGACCGCATTGTATGCAGGCATCTGGTTCCCAAATGGGAATGTAAACCCCTATATTTCTCTTTTCATACTGGGTGGTTCCCGTTGGCCAGGTGCCATCAGCGGGTATGGCTGAAACAGGCAGGGAGTCTCCCTTGTCGGCAATCATTTTAGCAGTTACTTGCTTAACAAATTCAGGCGCATCTTCAGGTACGGGAGGTTGCATCCTGGTCTTGCTGGTAACCCTGTTGGGCACCTTTACCTCAACGATATTTTGCAGCGCCTTATCCACAGCGGCATAGTTCAGATTAACGACTTCTTCGCCTTTTTTCATATAGGTTTTTTTAATTTCTGCCTTGATTGCCTTAATAGCGCCTTCTTTTGGAATAATGCCTGAAATGATAAAAAAGGCAGTCTGCATGATCATATTGATTCTCGAACCAAGCCCGAGCTCGTCTGCGAGTGAAATGGCGTCGATGATATAAAACTGCATCTTTTTATTAATAAGATGTTCCTGTACCTCGATGGGTAAAGTATCCCAAACCTCGTCCTTATTGTGTGAGGTAGTGAGCAGGAACGTTGCGCCTTCTTCTGCATGAGATAACATATCAATCTTCTCAAGAAATGCAGGATTGTGGCATGCAATGAAATTTCCCTTCGAAACGAGGTACGGTTTAAATATCTTCTCCTTCCCGAAGCGCAGGTGAGATACGGTAGTTGAGCCGGATTTCTTTGAATCATAGACAAAGTAGCCCTGTGCGTAATTATCTGTCTCCGTTCCAATAATCTTAATGGTATTCTTATTGGCGCCAACCGTGCCGTCTGCGCCCAAGCCATAAAAGAGGGCACGGAAATCTCCATGCTCGTCTGTTGTGAAGGATTCATCATAGTCAAGGCTTGTGCCGGTCACATCGTCGTTGATACCTATCGTAAAATGATTTTTTGGTTTGCTTAGTGAGATATTATCAAATACCGCTTTTACCATAGCAGGGGTAAAATCTTTTGAGCCAAGACCGTAACGACCCCCGACAATTTTGGGATAATCCTTAAATTTGGATGTTCCCTTCTCCATTGCTTCACCGATGGCAGTTCTGACATCAAGATATAATGGCTCACCTATTGCGCCTGGTTCCTTGGTGCGGTCAAGAACGGCAATCAATTTGACACTTTTTGGTAAACTATCAGCAAAGGCATCGATATCAAAAGGTCGGAAAAGTCTTACCTGAACGAGTCCCAGCCTTTCACCTTTCGCATTCAAGGCATGAATCGTATTTAATATCGTCTCTCCGGCAGAACCCATAACCACAATGATACGTTCGGCGTCCTGATTGCCGAAGTATTCAAAAAGCTTGTACTGACGTCCAATTTTTTGAGCAAACGTATCCATTGCTTTTTGGACAATATTCGGTGTTGCATTATAGTATTTATTGACGGTTTCTCTTCCCTGGAAATATACATCGGGATTCTGGGCAGTGCCGCGTATGAATGGCCGGTCAGGGGTGAGTCCTCTCATGCGATGGGCTATAACGAGGTCATCGTCAATCATTGCCCGCATATCGTCAAAGCCAACCTCCTCAATTTTTTGGACTTCATGGGACGTCCTGAAGCCGTCGAAGAAGTGCAGAAACGGTATCCTGGATTCGAGTGTGGCAGCCTGTGAAATCAGGGCAAAATCCATTGCTTCTTGAACGTTTTTAGAGCATAACATGGCAAAACCGGTAGACCGTGCAGCCATGACATCTGAATGGTCTCCAAATATAGATAATCCCTGACACGCCAGTGAACGTGCGGTTATGTGGAATACTGTGGGTGTCAGTTCACCAGCGATCTTGTACATGTTAGGGATGATTAGCAGTAGCCCCTGAGAAGCAGAAATTGTGGTAGCCAGGGCGCCCGTGGTAAGAGAGCCATGCACAGCCCCTGCAACGCCAGCCTCTGACTGCATCTGGCTTACCTTTGGCACTGTTCCCCAGATATTTACTTGTCCTGCCGCAGACTTCGCATCGCATATTTCTGCAATGGGGGAAGAGGGGGTTATTGGATAAATGGTGATAATTTCGTTTGTAGCGTGCACTACATGCGCGCACGCCGTGCAACCATCGACTGTTATCGTCTTCCGACTCATTTCTTTCTCCTTGTTGATTTTAATGTCTTGCAAAAAAGGCATAACCGCAGAGGTCGCAGAGAAAACATTAAAATGATTATTGAACTTAATCTAAAAAACTTCTTTTGTTCCTTAACAAGAAAGAGATTCTAAAATCCTTTTTCTCCATGCCTTCTGTGTAAATCTGCGTAATCTGTGTTCTATTTTTGGTTGTGGCTTCGCCACGCTGTGTCTCTGTGGCGAAATTCTTTGCACATCAGCATACAATATTTCTCATGTTTTGTCGAGTAAATGTATGGGTATCATGCTTTTACCAGAATCGATCTTTTGCTGTTAAACCTTACAACATACGGTATATTACTGGTGGCGATGTCTAAAAATTCTTGATTTCTTTACTCATTTTTTCATTTGATTTTACCCTTGGTTCATGTTACAAAATCGCAACTTTCACCAAAGCGCAAGAAATGCTGTGGTATGCGCATATTCATTTCAGCCGGCATTGTCTAGCCTCTTACGGAAGAAAGAGCGAACGCTATATACTTACGGTTTAATAGGAGGGAAAATGAAACTACATCGGCTCTTGTTAACCCTTTTCATCCTAATTTCACTGGTTGGCTGCACTAATTTTGGCAAACCAAAGCTTTTTGAAAGAGAAAAGATATACGGCACCGATGGTGAAGCCCTCTCGATCTTTCACCGGGTAGCAGAGAAAGATGGGGGTTTAGGTCTTAAATTTCCAGGATATCTCATTGGTGTAGAAAAGGCTTATCGTGACAAGATTGGCTGGCATAAAGATCTCGAAATAATTAACGAAGAAAAATTTCATGGTAATGATAAATATCGTAAAAATGTCCTGAAAATTTTAGATGATAGTAAAAGGACATTTGTTTCCCATATTGTTGAATACCGTTTGGACCCCAGTAAAGGGTATGTTAAAGAAGATTTTTTTTACAATGCGTATGATAAATGTTTCTGTCCAACAGAAGCTTATTTGAAAGGATTAGTGGCATTAGACGAATTAAGAAATAGAATGTTCAGCGATGAGACACCCTATACCCACATCTTCCTCTATTCTATGGGATGGAATACCGATCAACAGGAATCACTGAGAAACTACAATAGTCTCGTATCGCTTATGATAAAGGATAAAGGGGAAAAACCATTCAGTCCTTTATTTATAGGGATTTCGTGGCCTTCAGAATGGAGATCGCAGTTTTTTGGAGGTTTTGTCAGCGTCATGAGTTACTCTACCAAGGCAGATGATGCTGATGAAGTGGGGATATTATGGATCAATAAGGTGCTGTGGAATTTATTAGTTCCATTGAAAAAAGAAAGGAAAATTCCTTTAATACTCGTTGGTCATAGTTTTGGTGCCAGGATTATGACGAGAGCAGTGTTTAGTTGTGGATTGATTGATGCACCAAAGATTACGGGAAAATCAACAGGAACTTTCCAGAAAGACGAGTATGATATTGACCTTGTAATTGGATTACAAGGGGCTTTCAGTATCAACAGATTTATTTCTGGAGAAGGGGAAGAAGGGTC
>JAGWZR010000189.1 GCA_018968795.1 Planctomycetota bacterium
AATTTCTTTGGTGTTATTCATAATCCCAATAAGTACCATGGCAATAATTGTAATCCATTTATTGCAGAGTTGAACACCCATCCGTATATTAAAAATAAAGCGAGGCTCATTGTGTGCGACGCCATTTTATCACAGTATAATGGGGGGCCTGGCTATAAACCGCAGTGGACATGGAATTATAACGGGATTATTGTTGGCAGAGACCCTGTAGCGCTGGATCGGGTATGCCATAATATTATTGAGGAAAAGCGAAAAGAAATGAGACTTCCATCTTTAAAGCAGGCAAATCGAGAACCCAAGTATATCTCTACGGCCGCCATGCTGGGATTGGGCATAGATGATCCCGCCAAAATCAAATTGATTTATGCGTAATATCCTGTTTTAAAAAAACGAATAGGTAAAATCTGTTGAATCGTAACATATTGTCTGCTATAATTTTTTTTAGTAAATAAAGTATCTGGTTGAATTGATTGAATGTAAGGTCATGTCTCGTACATGGCCTTTTTTATGCAAAGAAGATTGTTCTGGTAAAATTAAAAGTGATTAAAAACAAATAGGGAAAGAAGATGTCATCATTTACAGAAGAACAGATAGAGCGTTATTCGCGTCATATTATCCTTCCTGAGGTAGGGGGGAAGGGGCAGATGAAACTTTTAAAGGCCAAGGTGTTTTTGGTAGGTGCGGGAGGATTAGGCTCTCCGGCGGCATTTTACCTTGCCGCTGCTGGAATTGGAAAGATTGGTATTGCAGACAGCGATTGTGTGGATCACTCGAATTTGCAACGGCAGATATTACATTCTACCAAAGACGTAGGGCGGTCCAAGGCGATTTCCGCCAAAGAGACGTTAGAATCGTTAAATCCCGATGTCGAAGTAATTCCCTATACGGAACGTCTAAATTCAGGGAATATCATGGATATTATCAAGGATTATGATGTAATTCTTGATGGTGCCGATAACTTTCCTACCAGGTATCTTGTTAACGATGCATGTGTTTTCCTCAGGAAACCGCTTTCTCATGGTTCGATTTTCCGGTTTGAAGGACAAGTTACAACAATTGTGCCCTTTGATGGGCCTTGCTATCGCTGTTTATACGAAACACCACCTCCGCCTGGTCTGGTGCCTTCCTGTCAGGAGGCGGGTGTGTTGGGTGTGCTACCCGGCGTAGTTGGCTCTATACAGGCTACAGAAGTTGTGAAACTTATTCTGGGCAAGGGTCAGATTTTAAAAGGGAAATTGCTCATCTACGACTCCTTAAACATGGATTTTAAAAAGGTCAAGATACATAAAAATCCTAATTGCCCGATATGCAGTGACAAGGCTACAATCAAAGAGCTTATTGATTACGAAGAATTCTGCCAGGCACACGTCGGCTCATAAGCGACAAACATTAGGTAGTCACTTCTTTAATGGAACAATATTTTTAATGAATCGCTTCGCGGGAAATTACAGGATTAAGCAGATGGATATAAAAAGAAATCCACGATATGCAAGGGTAATCGTATCGCTTATGGGCTTGATTATTTTCTCGAATGTTGTTGCCATTACGCTTACCAGTGAAAGGCTCTATGCGAATGGGAAAAACATGAAAACACAAATTGATGTAAAAAATATATCCGCAAAACAGGCGAAAGAGTTAATAGACAATGAAAAGGACGTGTTTATATTAGATGTGCGAACAAAGGAAGAATATCGCGAGTTTCATATTAAGGGTTCTCATCTTATTCCTATCCAGGAGCTTGAACGTAATATAAATAAAATTCCTAAAGATAAAAAAGTTATCGTTCACTGTGCAAGCGGAAACCGCAGTGCACAGGCATGCGAGACGTTAAAGGACAAAGGTCTAAAAGAATTGTACAACATAGAAGGCGGCATTCTTAAATGGCAGAAGGAAGGCTATCCTGTTGAGAAGGAATGATTCGGTGTCAAAAATAGCTGTTTTGGGTCTAGAGCAATTCTCCCAGCTTTTTTGATTTTAAAGTGGCTGCCTCAACGGCGGTTATAATGGTCGATCTTAATCCACCGTCTTCTAATTTACTTATTCCTTCAATAGTTGTCCCACCGGGTGAGGTCACGGCGTCTTTTAACTGTGAAGGGTGTTGTCCTGTTTCCAATACCATCTTTGCAGCCCCAAGCACTGTTTGCGCAGCAAGGGCGGTGGCTACATCTCTCGGTAAGCCCATCTTGACCCCGCCGTCAGACAACGCCTCGATAAACATGTATACGTATGCCGGGCCGCTTCCACTTAAGCCCGTAACGGCGTCGAGGTATTTTTCGTCGAGTTGAAATACCCTTCCAACGGCATTAAATAAACTGAAGACCAATCTTCCATCCGCCTCAGTGGCGCACTTGCCCAAGGAAAAGGCAGTGGCCGAAGCGGCTATCAGGCAAGGGGTGTTGGGCATTACCCTGATTATCCGAATGTCCGGTTGTAATCTTGATTCGATAAATCGTATTGGAATGCCTGCTGCAATCGATACCACCAAGTGCCGATTAGTAATGTCTTTTTTTAGATGGCTGAGTACGTCGTTCATAATTTGCGGCTTCACAGCTAGTACAATAACGTCAGCAAAGGCGGTAACGTCTTTGTTGTTTTGTGTGGTCTTTACACCAATTTCTTTGCTTAAAATTTTGCATCGTTCCACGACCACATCACTGATCATAATGTGGTCAACGTCACTCAATTTGGCGTTAATAAAACCTTTGCAGAGTGCTTCTCCCATCTTTCCGCCACCGATAAATCCGAGTTTTTCTTTTAGCATACCATGTCAATCCCTTCCCTAAATTGTAATGTGAGCTTTTTATTTGTGGACTATATCCTGGTTTTCTAAAAGGTATTATATTCACAATGTAAATATATTATAATGATTTGTCAAGTTCATTTGAGGTGCCATTTGAAGTGTGTCTAACGACAAAATCATCGGCAACTATCAGCCGTCCGATGGAATGATTTGTTAGGCAGTTTTATGGGATAACAATTCCTTGTTCAATTCAAGTGTGTAAGAAAAATTGTTTTAAGATATACCTTTTCAGAGGCATGGTTCTCGGATATTTTTTTGAACAAACATTAAATAGAGTAGGTTGGGTAAAGCGGAGCGTATTCAAGAATGAGGTAAAGATGGGTTTGCTTCGCTTGACCCCTCTGATTCCTACGAAGTTAGGGAGAAAAGCAGGTGGAATAGTAAACGTCTTGCCAAGAGGCAGGCATAAGAAACAAAAGCAGGAATATGTCTGTCCCTAATTATGTCCTTGATAAAAGTATACGCGAGCAGTTGTATACTGAGTCCAGAAGTGTCTCTCCACTCCCTATTTTCATTGACACATTCCGCTAGCCCGATTATATTTGTACCATGAAAGAAATGAAGCCAATACCTTATAGACATAGACCCAAGGGCTTAACCATTCTCTATGAAGACAGAGATATTATTGTTATCGATAAGAGCGCTGGCTTGTTGACAGTAAAAGCAACGTATGAAAAAGAAAAAACTGCTCATCACATTTTAACCACCTATATACGTAAGGGCAGCTTTAAATCAAAAAAACAACTTTTTGTCGTGCATCGTTTAGACCGTGACACTTCTGGTGTTCTTGTGTTTGCTAAGAGTTTTGAAGCCAAAGAAAATCTCAAACTGCAATGGAAAAGCGTCAAGAAAAAATATGTAGCAGTGGTTCATGGCATATTAACTGAAAAAAGCGGGACAATTACTTCGTATTTAGCGGAAAACGAGGATTATGAAGTTTCTTCAGTTAAGGATCCCGGAAAAGGGGAATTGGCAAAAACCCGTTATAAAGTTATAAAGGAAGCAAAAAAATTTAGCTTACTTGAAATTGAATTATTAACGGGCAAAAAAAACCAGATACGGGTTCACTTCTCTGAGAAGGAACATCCACTCGTTGGTGATGATAAATATGGTAAAAAAGGCGAGCCGAAGAGCCGTTTAGCCCTTCATTCACACTATCTAACGTTTAAACATCCACACAGCGGCAAAGAACTAACCTTTGAAGCCGAGATTCCAGTTTTCTTTAAAAGTTACTTTGATAACATATAAAAAACACGCGTAATATTTCACCCAGGGAAGAGTTTATTGTGAAGCTAGGGAGAAAAGCAGGTGGAATAGTAAGCGTCTTGCCAAGAGTCATGCCGAAGAAACAAAGGCACAAACAAATAGTGTCTATTCCTAATTTTTGTCAATAATAAAGTTTGGTTCCTCTGATGCTCTGCTGCAGCGGTGGGTTATGCGGCCAGTGAGACTGGGCTCGACTGCGGCTGGCAAGAGGGCGCGTCCCGAACAATCTCAAGGCCTTTGAGCAGCGCAATTACGAAGAACGACACTGCAAACAGAATCATCAGGAACCACCCCGACCGCTGGGGTCTCATGAATCGAAAAAACCTCGCTATCCTGATACCCCTGACTTCTTTGCCGTCGGCCAAAGCTTGGCCTTCCATCAGGAAACTGCCCACCGTTGGCTCGAACTCCTTTGCCTGTTGGAGACGCAGCAAGTAGAAAAAGCGAGTGTTTTCAAAGGTTGCCCACCACGGTATGACAAGCAGCAGACCCACGAGTGCACCCGCAAAGACAAGACCCTTTGGACCGTTACCAAGGACTTGAAAGACAGCACCCAGCAGTACGGTTTCTGCTAGTAGAAAGATGCCAAAGATGGTCCACAGACGCTGGATCTCGTACTGAATGAGCTCCAGGGCGAAGGAGTATTTCTCGCTAACGTTTACAGTTTGCACTTGCTCCTCAATTGCCGGTCGAGCAGTGTTCATTGCAGAAATCACCACTTAGCTCGCATAACAAGTTATTATATGGTTTCTGCCTTTTACCAAAACTGAACCTGAAAATCAATACTAAAACAATACAACGTTGACAGATATTATAAAACTGTATATATTATTTCCGGCTAACGTTACTTTTACTGTGATAGACGGAAAAGAGGATAATGCTGAATGGTCAATATCCCAAATGAA
>JAGWZR010000003.1 GCA_018968795.1 Planctomycetota bacterium
CGAGTAGATGATTTTAGCAAAGATTTTCAGCATTACTATGAACATATTATGGGACCGTATAGAAAAAAAATCCTTGAGGCTATCGAAAAGATCAAGGATCTCGATATCCAGTTGATTGCCCCGAGTCACGGCCCCATCCTTCGGACCAATCCCCGGAAATATATTAATGCTTACAGAGATTGGAGCACGCCAAGAAAAGACCCCAACAAAAAACTAGTATTGATCTTTTATGTGTCCATGTATGGCAATACAAAAAAGATGGCGGAGGCGACGGCAAGGGGGGCATCTACCATAAATACCGAGGCCAAGTTGTTTGATGCTGCGAGTGTGTCGCCTGAGTTTATGCGCTGTGAGATTGAATCTGCCGATGGTATCATGTTCGGTTCACCAACCATGAATGGTGATGCGGTGAGGCCTATTTGGGATATCATCGATGTTATGTTTAGCGTAAATATCAAGGGTAAGAAGTGTGCAACCTTTGGCACCTACGGCTGGAGCGGCGAGGCAACAAGGCTCATGGAAGATCGATTGAGGGGGCTTAAACTTAATATTGTCCAACCGCCGTTAAAGGTGCTATTCACGCCTACAGAAGAAGATTTAAAGAAGTGCTCTATCTTTGGGTATGACTTTGCCAAATCCCTCACAGACCAGACAGTTCGTCAACATGACGCAAATAAGTACCTTCATTGATAGGGAAAATCAACGCCATGCAAATTCTAAAATGTCATGAGCGAGCCGGCCGCTTGGCGCTGGCATTTTTATAGGGAAATATGGGAAGTGTCCCCTACCCCACCCCCATAATTGTAACAGTCTAGTTTTTTGAAAAATTCCTGTGATGAAGGTGTTATCATGCGATGGGGGTATAGCGTAGGAGTCAAATCTCTATTGTTGACAAATATGTCATTTTAAAAGATTTGACCCCATTTCCATTTCCTTTTTTCCTTTGTTGTCATTCAGATTCCGCTTTATCTGCGACAGTCGAGGGGAATCAATGAAAATTATTCTGGTGAATCCAAGTTGTCTGGCTGAGTCAGGGCGCGATCTCTATTCGGCCCATCTGGCGGGTCCTCTATTTACCATTCAACCTGACAAACGAATGACCTTGGGCGTTCCTTTGGCGCTCCCGACGCTTGCGGCGCATACTCCTGCTGACCATTCGGTTAAGATTGTCGATGAGGAAATTGAAGAGATTGATTTCGATGAACCCGCGGACCTCGTCGGCTTGACCGCGATGACCTTCAAGGCGGAGCGTGCGTACGAAATTGCCGATGAGTTCCGAAAACGGGGGGTCCCTGTGGTGATGGGTGGCATACATGCTTCCATGTGTCCGGAGGAGGTTCTGGGGCATGTCGACTCAGTGGTTATTGGTGAGGCGGAAGACTTATGGCCTCGGATATTAGCGGATTCAGCCGCGGGACAACTTAAAAGACAATACCGCGCCGAAAGCTTCGCCGATCTTCGGGTGGCGCGCATCCCGCGGTATGACCTCGTCAAAAACAGCCATTATTTGTACGCCTATTTGCAGACGACGCGCGGCTGCCCTTTCGATTGTAATTTCTGTTCCGTCACAAAGATGTCCGGGCATAAGGTCCGAAAGAAATCTCCCGAACAGGTCATTGCCGAAGTTGATGCGCTGCTGAAGGAGTCTCCTCAGCGCCAGTTCAACATCATTGATAAGGTTACGGGCAAGAAAAAACGGTTTGTGGGAATGATCGCCTTCATTGACGACAATTTTGCAATTGATCGCCGTCACGCTTTGGCTGTCTCCTCGGCACTGCAGAGTTACCAGGAGGAGCGCGGCATCGTGTTCACATGGTATACGCAGGTGAACTACATGGTTGGATTCGACGACGAACTCCTGACGGCCATGGAGAACGCCAGCTGCCAGCATCTGTTCATAGGATTTGAGAACCTTGACCCCGTGACTCTTCAGTCCATGAAAAAGAAGATGAATAAGCCGGAGCAGTACGAAGATGCTATTCGGAATGTCCATCGACATCACATGCGGGTCATTTTCTCCACCATTATCGGTGACGACAATACCTCCTGGCAGAGCGCCGAGAATTTACGGTCGTTCATCGATAACAATCATGTCTTGCACGTGCTCCTCAATGTGCTTACCCCCTATCCCGGGACCTCAATATTCGAGGAGATGGAAAGAGAGGGGCGCCTCCTTACACGGCAGCCTCAACAATACAACATCCGCAATGTGGTGTTTATGCCAAAAGGGGTGTCACATGCGGTGCTTCGGGAAATTTATCTGTCCCTCTGCGATACTCTGTTTCGTTATGATGCCGTCTATCATCGCGGCAAGAGTTTGGTAGGGCTGGCCGACCGCTTTTACCTGCCGCCGATTGGCCGTATGGCTGTGTTTTTGGGTGTCTCTTATACGTGTCTTTACTTGGCGCTTCGGCATAGATTGCGGTGTCCCATAGCGTTGCGCATGCTCTTTGCGCTCCCTAAACTGATTCTCTGCCGGGGAAGTCTCTTTGCTCTCGAACTGCTTGTCGCCAGCGCTGACTACGATGACTTCCTCTATAGCGAGACAATGCGTATCGGCGGAGTGGCCAATATAGAAGAGGGACGCTCAAAAAGAGCGGAGATGCTCATTGAACAGACGATACGGAATTTCTCCCTGCCTCATGCCGCGGGCAAAAAAATCAGTGCATATAGAGGATTTTATATACCGAGTTCCTTGCTCATCTCACGGGGGATTCCGGTGCCTGAGGAGAATGCCCGGCGTCCCATACTGCTCTTGGGGGGAACAAGCATCCCGATTTCCGACAGGAGGGGATTCATTGGATTTCTTCTTGACGAGGGATATGAGGTGGCAAGCATCGAGAATCCCATTGGCGGGCCTTTGGATGTGGAGATCAACCCTGCCGTGGAACGGCCTTTATCGCTTCGCCATTTTGTCGAACATCTGAAACGGAATGAGCAAGTCGAGGGTATTGACATTGTTGCGCAGTCATATTCCGCTTTCGAAGTGATCAGGGTGTTGAAGGACAATCTTTCCTACCGGTCTTTTGTGAAAAGCATTACTTTCATCAATCCTCCCGGACTAAATGAAAACACCGGTTTCTTCAAACATATCTTCCGCTTCCTTTTGCTCCACCTGTTCAAAGGTTACGTAAAAGCCGCCGGCACCATGTTGGAGCGTAATCAGCCTCTCAACAGCGGTTATAAAAAAGGGCGTGAATATGCCAAACGTGAATTTCGCGGCATCGGCACGTGGACTCTTAGGTCAATCAGAAACATGGTGAGAACATTGAGGGAAGTTAATGACATCGTCACCTTCAGGATAAAGGAGCCGCTCCGCGTGCTGAAGGAAGAATACGAAATCAACGTCTTCCTGCAATCTGAGGACCAGGTCGTACCGGCCTATATTTCAAAGGAACAGCTTAAGGACATCCTTCCCGACCATCATGTGAGACTTGTGCCCGGCGGGCACAACGACCTTTTTTTCCAGGAGTGGCAGAGGAGCGCCTTTCTGGATTTTCACAAAGAAATCAGGGCGCGGAGACGCGCATAATTCTCACTGAAATTACAGCTTCTCCGTTTCCACCGGGACCGGTAGTCTACCCCCATCATTTCTCCTATCTCGGTTCCGCTTAGTCCACCAACCCGATATAACAAGTCCATAGCTATTTGTCTTATTATACCTCATTCTTTTTTTATTTTTGATAAATTTATCAAATTTCGATTGGCAACAATTCGTGCTTGTCCTCATTGTAGTACAGTGCTTTATTCTTGACATAAATTTTCTGTAATATTAATATTATAACCAACGGCAATAATAGTTAGGCCAATTTTCCCTTGATTTTTCCTTTACTAAAGGGAGAGTGTATGTGGAGGGATTTAAGTTAAATTCGTTTCCTATGCTTAAAGTGTTTTTCGCTTTGAGTAGATAAATATTCATATTTCTGGCAAAAATATAGTTAAGTTTTAAAATGCAAAAGAAACACAATATACTCATTATTGACGACGACAAGCTCATGCAGGTATCGTTCAAGGGATTGCTGGAAGAGAACGGATACTGTGTTTATACGGTATCTAACGGTGATGAGGCTGTGCAAATTCTGAACAAACAAAGTATAGATTTAATCCTATTTGACTTGGGATTGCACGATGCCAATGAGCTTTCGCTAGCAAACAGAATTAAAGAGGTTTCAGCAGATACGATCATACTCGTTATGATTGACCAGAATAAAATCAAGACTGTAATTAATACCCTATGTTTAGATACCGTTGATTATATTCTGAAACCGTTTGATCCTGATTATTTAAAAAAGACCATCGAAAAGTCCCTTTACAAGCAACAGTTAGAAACTAGTCTCAAAAGGACGTTGATAGAGAAAGAAATTATTAGCAACATAAATAAAACTATTGCTACCAGCCTGGACATCCGGGAAAGCTTTGCAACGGTATGCAGCGAGTTAAAAAAGGTTATACCATTTGATCGCGCCTGCTTAATTATTTCTAATGAACAAGGACAGTGGTTTCAGGTGTTTGCGCTAACCAAAACGTATAATTTCAGTGAAATTGGTGAAGGCGAGTGCTTTCCCATATCAGGCAGCCTCTTAGAGGCAATCATTAAAAAGGGTGAACCCGTTGTAGTCAACAATACGGAAAAGGGTTGTTTTTGGACGGACAAGATATTGCATAAAGAAGGAATACACTCACGACTTGGATTTCCCCTTACCTATAAAGGAAAAGTGCTCGGCGCTATTGCTTTTGGAAGTGAAAAGGCAAACAGTTTTAGTGAACATTGTTATTATTATCTCTGGCAGATAGCGCCACAACTTGCTATTGCCCTAGAAAATACCATGCTGTTTAACCGTATTAAAGCCTCAGAAGGGCGTTATAAGACTTTATTTAACCACGCTGCAGATTCTATGATGATGATAGACCTTAATGGGAAAATCCTTACCGTAAATCAGCGTGAAGAAAAAATTATTGGTTATAAAATGGAAGAACTCTTAGGTAAATATATTTATGATTTCTTACCTAAATCATCGGAGAGAGCTGTTGCTAAGTTTCTTGCGATGGCAGTTAACAGAAAATTTCAAACAACCGAGATTGAAGTTATTAGTAAAAATCGTCAAATCTTAGTCATGGAATTGGATATCACCGTGGTAAAAGAGGGGGGCAATATTTTATATCTACTGGTGCATTTCAGGGATATAACCAGAAGAAAAAACCTGGAATTGGAATTAAAAGAAGAAAAGAAAAAATTGGATAATATTGTGAGTGAAATAGGAGCCGATCTTCTCGTTATAAACAGGGATAACAAAATATGTTGGGCGAATAAACGATTACTTGGAAATCATCCCTTAGGTAAGAACATATTAAACCGCACGTGTTTTGACACCTATTGTCATCTTCAGTCTGTTCCCGCAGATTGTCCCTCTATTAAGGTGTTTGATACGGGAAGATTAAACCAAGTTGAACGTGTGGTATATAATCATCATAAAAAGAAGTTTTTCAACGTGCTTAGTTCTCCAATTGTTGATAAAGATGGAAAGGTTGTGCAGGTGCTTGAATTAATTCAGGATATTACTGAAAAAAAGCAGGAGGAAGAAAAACAGAAAAAGCTTCAGCAGCAACTCATGCATTCAGACAGGTTAATCTCTATTGGACGGCTTGCGGCCGGCGTTGCTCATGAAATCAACACGCCTCTTGCTATTCTTTCCGGCATGATACAAGGTTTTCTTGAAAGAAATAATTCATTTTCTGTGGAAACCACGAAAGAATTTAAAACAATGCAAAGGGTTACAAAACGTATTGAAAAAATAGTTGATTCATTGCTGGAATTGTCTCATATTGAGGGAAATGAGCAACCGAGACTTGTTAACATTAATGAATTGATTAGAGATACTACTTCGCTTATTATTGAACAATTTACTAAAAAGAATAAGAAGATTATTTTAAGACTGTCTTCCAGTTTGCCGAAGATCAAGGGGTATGCAGAGCAATTGCAACAGGTGTTTATGAATTTACTGATTAATGCTGACGATGCGACCGAGAGCGCCGATACTGTTTCAATAACTACGAACCAGAAAGATAAAAAGACAATAAATATCATTTTTAAAGATACCGGTACGGGTATTCCCGAAGATCAGTTGTCTAAAATCTTTGACCCATTCTTTACAACCAAGGAAGTTGGTAAGGGAACAGGTCTTGGATTGTCTATTACTTATGGAATAGTGAAAAGACATTGTGGTATAATTAATATCAAAAGTAAAATAGGTAGGGGCACTACCTTTAATATTAGTTTACCTATAGACTTCGAAAAGGCGGCGGTTTATGGATAGAGGAATAAAAATATTAGTCGTAGATGATGACAAGGACTATAATTTATATTTAACTAAATTCTTGTCTGACGAAGGATATGTCACCAAAGGTATTACGAAACCGATGGATGTTCTGCCATCATTAGAGCAGGAAAAATTTCATATCGTCATACTGGATCTAAAAATGCCGCAAATAAGCGGTACGGAATTACTCAAAGAGATAAAATCGAAATACCAGAATATTTGCGTTATTGTACTAACTGGGTATCCTTCGTTCAAAACGGCAGTTGAGACGATGAAGCTCGATGCGTTTGACTATCTAAAAAAACCCTTTGATTTGAATGATTTGCGGAAGGCGCTCAATAATGCGCAAAAGACCTATTGCCTTATTGGAAGCTCAAAGGATAGACTTAAAAGTAATGTAGGGAAAAAACTTAAATTCTTGAGAAAGAGTAAAAAAATCACTCAAAAACAATTAGCAAATCGTACAAATTTGTCGCCAAGTTTGTTATCCCAGATCGAAAATGGACAAATAGCCGCCTCCCTTACCACACTGGATAAATTATCCTCTTCACTCAATGTCAAAATGTCATACTTTCTGGATGAAGAATCTGATGCGCTTGCGGTAGAGAGTAACCAGGGTGTCACGTCTTTATAAAGTTAGTTTTTATGGGAGTTCTATAATTTAATGGATAAAGTGTTCAATATTATCTCAAACCTCGGTTCTCCAAAGATTATGGTTATTGGAGATTTGATGCTCGACAAGTATGTCTGGGGTGAAGTGAAACGTATATCTCAAGAAGCTCCTATACCAGTCATTAACGTTTCTTCAGAAGATGTTCGACCCGGCGGCGCTGGAAGTGTCGTGAATAACTTGAAAACATTGGGCGCGCAGGTATTTGCTTGTGGGATTATCGGGGACGATACTCATGGACATACCCTTTTGAATATTTTTAAGAATATGGGAGTTGATACGGCAGGAATCATTATCGATAAAAGCCGCCCAACCATTCTGAAGATGCGTCTCATGGGTCATTTGCAAACTGCAGGGAAAGGGGTGCAGCAACTGCTACGAGTCGATTACGAAAAAACGCATGTTATATCTATGGAAACAGAAGCGCAACTGAACGTTTATTTAAATAAAACCATATCAGCATGCGATATGGTTTTGGTTTCCGATATGAATAAGGGATTGCTTTCTCATTCACTTTTAAAAACGATTGTAGCCCTCTGTAAGAAGCACAAAAAAATTGCGATCGTAGACCCTAAGCTTGTAAGTGATTATAGTTGCTACGAAGGTTTTACCGCCATGACTCCCAACAGAAATGAGACGGAGACCGCCACAGGCATAAAAATTACCGATAGCGATAGCCTGAATCATGCCGGGAGAAAACTTGTTTCACGTCTTTCACTGGAGTATTGCATCATTACCCTCGACAGAGACGGTATGTTTTTATATCACAAAAATGGAAACGGAAAGATTATACCAACCACGCCGCGTAACGTATTTGATGTGACGGGCGCTGGCGATATGGTACTCAGCATGTTTGGTATGGTGGTTGGGAGTGGCCACAGTTTCGAGGACGCCGCCCCGCTTGCCAATATTGCGGCTGGAATAGAAGTCGGAAAAATTGGAGCGACCCCGGTCAGTAAAGGTGAAATTCTAGGTGAACTCATGATCGGAAGAAATCAATTATCAAGTAAAATCAAGGACGTCGAGGTGCTGGTGGGTATTTTAAATGAGCATCGGAAGAAGAACGATAAGATTGTTTTCACAAACGGTTGTTTTGATATATTACACGTTGGACATATTGAATATCTTAAGTTTGCTCGGAAACAAGGCGATTTACTCGTGGTGGGATTAAATACCGATCGCTCTGTGAAGAGTCTGAAAGGCCCCAGCCGTCCCTTCGTTTCTGAAGCGGAACGCGCCAAAATGCTCGCCGCATTGGAAGATATAACCTATGTAGCGCTTTTCGACGAACTAACCCCCATGTCATTAATTAAGGTCGTCAAGCCAGACGTACTGGTAAAAGGAGAAGATTGGAAAGACGTTGGGGTGGTAGGCAAGGAATTTGTTGAATCCTACGGTGGAAAAGTCGTTCTCGCTCCGTTAGTGGAAGGTGTTTCAACCACTAACATTGTTTCAAGAATAATCAATAACCACAGTCAAGTGAAACCGCTAAAAGATACAGTTGGTCAAACCTCTTAAGCGTTACTTATGGATGAGATAGCGATACAATTACAGGAAAGCATAGACACGAAAAAAGCATTATTATCGACCAACCTCGATGTGATTAGGGAAGTAGCCGATATTATTGTTAGGGCATTCAAAAATAATCACCGCCTATATCTCATAGGTAATGGGGGAAGCGCGGCAGATGCACAGCATATTGCCGGAGAGTTGATTGGGAGATTTAAAATGAACCGCCGTCCCCTTCCTGCGCTTGCCTTGACGACGGATAGTTCTATAATAACTGCGCTTGCAAATGATTTTGGTTATGATACCTGCTTTGCCAGACAGGTAGAGGCATTAGCTGCTTCAGGAGACGTTCTCCTTGCTTTTAGCACAAGTGGAAATTCAAAAGGTATTTTAAATGCAGTCCAAATTGCAAAAAACCTTGGTGCAGTTACCATCGGATTTACTGGGAAAGACGGCGGACTTTTAAAGAATGCGGTGGATATTTGCCTAAAAATTCCCTCAAACAACACGCCTCGAATACAGGAATGCCATATCACCGTTGGACACATTGTGTGCTCTATTGTTGAGAGAGAACTCTTTGGAACAGTAACTCAATGAAAAAGAGAAAGGCCGTATTTCTCGACCGAGACGGCACAATTGTTGTTGATGCCCATTTTCTGAGTTCTCCAGATCAATTAAAATTATTACCGAATGCCGCTAAGGGCATTCGACTCTTCAAAGAAAATGGTTATCTGGTTATCGTTGTTACTAATCAATCCGGCATAGCCAGAGGATTCTTTGATGAAGGACGCTTGATTCTTATTCATAAAAAACTGATAAGTATGCTGAAAGATGAAGGAGCTATGATTGACGATATTTATTATTGCCCGCATCTGACGGAAGGAATTATCGAACAATATAAATTGGATTGTGATTGTAGGAAACCTAAACCCAAAATGTTTCTGGATGCGGCAAAACAGCACAATATTGACTTGAAGCAATCCCTTATGATTGGGAACTCAGAAGTAGATATGCTCGCGGGTAAAAATGCAGGATGTAAATGTGTATTGATAGAGGGCGCTAATCAGAATGATAAGCACGTTTTTTCTACGGCAGGAGTTGCTTATATTGTAAAAGATTTATTGGATGCTGCAAGGCTTTTTGCAGTATGAACCGTCTGGTCCGTAAATATCCTATGCTTAAATGCTCATTAGTCTCTTTAGTAAAAATATTTTGACATCTTGTAATACAGTTTCGCAGCTATTCCTTCAGCGTTTTAAACTTCTTCGTCTTATTGTGATTTGTCCTGGATGATGTTGATTAATAGCTTTCTTCCCTTTTCCATAATTTCCTGCGTCTTTCCTTCAAGGTTTAAGCGAAGGAGCGGCTCGGTATTAGACTTTCTGACGTTAAACCACCAATCGTTGTATTCCACGGTAACTCCATCAAGGCGGTCTACCTTTCCATTTGAAAATTTCTTAGCAATCTCTTCAATTTTTGCATCCTTATCTTCCACCTCAAAATTAATTTCTCCAGTGGAATAATATCTCTTGAGCGGCGCTACAATGTTTGAGAAAGGAACTCGCTTAGCGCTCAAAATATCCAGGACAGTGAGGAATGCAATCATACCAGAATCCGCGTAATAATTGTCCCTGAAATAATAGTGCCCCGATAGTTCTCCTCCAAAAACCGCTTTTTTCCCCCTTAAAGCTGCCTTCATATAGGCATGGCCGACACGCTCGCGTTGAGGTATGCCGCCGCCGGCCTTTATTTCCGCAGGGACAACCCAGCTTGAACGCAGGTCGTACAAAATCGTTGCCCCTTTTTCTCGTTCTAACAGGTGTCTTGCAATCAGGGCTGTTATGATATCGCATCCAATTGTCCTTCCCATTTCATCTACAAACATACAGCGGTCTGCATCTCCATCGAAGGCAACACCCATGTGCGCTTTAGTTTCACGAACCTTATTTTGTAAATCAAGAATGTTTTCAGCCTTTAGTGGATTGGGGTCGTGGTTCGGGAAATTTCCATCCAATTCAAAATAAAGAGGGATAATTTCGATGGGGATCCCTTCGCAGACGATAGGAACTGTCTTTCCTGCCATGCCGTTTCCCGCATCGATTACTACGCGGAGATGTCTGAGATTACCAGCAAAGCTCAAGACGTGCTTTTTGTAATCTTTAAAAATATCGCTCAGGATAACCTTGCCGACTTGCTCTCCACGTGGGGGATGATACTGTTTTGTTAGTTTTGCAATGCGAGCTAAACCTGTCTCAAGACTGATTGGGATAGCTTGCTCCCTGCATATCTTAAACCCGTTGTACTCGGCAGGATTGTGAGATGCAGTGACCATTACACCGCCGTCGTTTTTGTAATAACCTACAGCGAAATAGGTCATCTCAGTTGAGACAACCCCTATGTTGATGACATTCAGCCCTGCCGTGCATAAACCTTCGATCAGGGCATTGGCAAGTGTTTTGGAGGAAAGTCTCATATCCCTTCCTACTACGATATTTTTAGCGTGTGCATTTTCTTCTTTAAAAAATTGAGCTATTGATGCCCCGATCTTGCGAGCAGTCAAATCGTCAATTTCTGATGGATATTTCCCGCGGATGTCGTAACTTTTAAAAATATCTTGAGATAGTTTTGGCTCAGCATGCGATTGGCTGAAATCCATTGGTTCGACCTTATCCAAGCATACATTGCATTTAGGATAATTCACCCTTTGTCTGCCTTTACACACTGAATCGCTAATGGTGTAAGACTCGCCCGGACAACGGTGTTGTCTATCTTCGGCATTTTTTACTAAATGTTCTTTTCTCATAATATGCTCCAAAAGCTTGGTAGAGTGTATTGTGCTGTTATCAGAAGTTTCTCTTCCTTCGTTTGTAAAATGGACTGATTTTTATTGCAACATAAAGCTTGGAGTTTTTCAACCCGATATTGTGAGTTTAGAGCAATTGCTTGCCAACATCAAATGCTTTTTGTAATAATTCCTGCCTCTTATTTATAGCGCCTTTTTCTTCTAACCCAGAACATAATATGTCACCTGTGTATTGAGTATCTAGTACGTGAAAAAATGATTTTATTGTTTTTACTGCGCCTGTAAATAACCCTTCTCCAGTATCACGGGCTGCTGTTGCAATAAAGAACCCCTTTACAATCCTTCCACCTTCTCGGATGGGTAACTTCAGTATGTATTTACGAGCCCAAAAAGCCTGGCAGCGGTCAATGAACGCCTTTAATTGTGCGCTTACGCCCATAAAATAGATAGGGGACGCGACAATAATACCATCCATATCTACAAGTTTGGGATAAATTTTTTGCATATCATCATCGATGACGCAAACCCCTTTCTCATGGCATCCACTGCAAGAATTGCAAGGAGCAATTTGTAAATCGCGGATAATGATCTTTTCTACTTCGACGCCGTTTGTCTCAGCGCCTCGTATTGCAGCATTCAATAGTATGTCTGAATTCCCATCCAGACGGGGGCTGCCAAAGATACAAATTATTTTCTTCATGCAATTTTTCAGTGAGAATTCTTGTAGTCTCTATAAGTTTGTAATACCATTTTATGAAATTATTTCTCATCATTGCCTAGCATGTCTTTAAAATATGCAAGTGTCTTCCGCAATCCTTCTTCTCGTGGAATTTTTGGCTCCCAGCCCAAAATGTTCTTTGCCTTGGAGATATCAGGCTGGCGAATTTTGGGGTCGTCAACTGGAAGCGGTTTAAATATAATCTTGCTTTTGCTGCCGGTAAAGGTAAGAATTTCCTTCGCTAGTTGAAGCACGGTTATTTCTTCGGGGTTTCCAATATTCACTGGCTCGCATTCTTTTGAAAGAAGTAGCCGATGGATGCCGTCTACGAGATCAGAAATGTAACAGAAACTTCTTGTCTGCAAACCGCTCCCAAACACAGTAATATCTTCTCCCCTTAGTGCCTGGCATATAAAGGTAGGCAATGCCCGTCCGTCTTTTGTCCGCACCCGAGGCCCGTAGGTGTTGAATATTCTTACTATCCTGGTGTCCATGTAGTGGTATCGGTGGTATGCCATTGTCAGTGCTTCCGCAAATCTTTTTGCCTCATCATAAACTCCCCTGGGACCTACAGGGTTTACATGTCCCCAATAGTCTTCCCGTTGAGGATGAATTTGTGGGTCTCCATAAACCTCAGATGTGGATGCTAATAGGAATTTTGCTTTTTTTGTCTTGGCTAATCCCAAGCTGTTTAAGGTGCCTAAGGAACCAACCTTTAAAGTTTGTATGGGAAATTCCAGGTAATCAATAGGGCTAGCTGGTGACGCGAAATGCAACACGTTATCTACATGGCCGTCAATGCAAATATAATCGCTTACATTATGTTTTATAAAGTGGAATTGACCGTTTCCTATCAGATGAACTATATTCTCTGCCTTACCGGTGAGCAAATTATCGATACATATAACCTCGTGTCCTTTTCCTATCAAATAGTCACAGAGATGCGAACCAATAAACCCTGCTCCACCAGTAATTACTGTTCTCAAGGGGAATGTCCTTTTGTACAAATTATGAAATTGCGAGAGAATTTACGGTGAATTCTACAACATTTCCATTGATATTCAAGCATGAAAAATCTTTTGACAGAGTTCTTAATAGTATATTTAGCTGGTTTTTTAGTTTGCCATAAGAATAGTACAAAAACATTAACCAAATTAGTTCTGCAATTTTTCATTTACAAAGGAGGGATGTGTGTGGATGAAACTTGCAAAAAAAGTTTTTTAAAAAGTAATTTACCATTAAAAATTCGATACTAATTCGTGACGGATTAGTTTCCTTTGACAAACAAATTTATTACGGATAGAATTCGTTCCATGAAAAAACAAATAGAACCCAACCGGTACCTCATTTCCTTTGACAGCCATACCACTTCCCATGTCTTTACCGACGTATTGGTAATAGGAAGTGGAGTGGCAGGCTTGAATGCCGCTATACAGGCTGCAAATAATGGTTCGGTATTGATTGTTACCAAAGACAGGATTGATGAAAATAATACGGCCTATGCCCAGGGCGGGATCGCCGTAGTCTTATCTGACAAGGATACTATAATCAAACATATAAAAGACACGCTAGATGCCGGGCAGAATCTGTGCGATAAAGCTGCGGTAAGAATGATTGTCAGTAAAGGTCCGAAACGAGTGAGTGAACTTATCGACCGGGGCGCAGCGTTTGATATGGAAGACAACCAGTTGGTCTTTACACAGGAAGGAGGGCACAGCTTTCCACGCATCATCCGTGCCCAAGGGGATTCCACGGGTAAAGAAGTAGAACACACCCTTATCCGTATCGTAAAAGAAAACGCAAATATAAAGATTTTTGAACATACCTTTGCTATTGATCTTATTACCAAAGACAATGTTTGTCATGGCGTGATTGCCTGGCATGCAAAAAAGGGTAATATGTTGATCTGGGCAAAGCGAACGATTCTGGCAACCGGTGGCTGCGGACAGGTATATCGTGAAACAACCAATCCTGACGTGGCTACAGGAGATGGAATTGCAATGGCCTATCGAGCGGGCGCTATTCTGCAGGACATGGAGTTTGTACAATTTCATCCTACAACGCTTTATATTGCAGGAGCAGCGCGTTTCCTCATTACAGAAACCGTACGGGGAGAAGGGGGGATATTAAGAAATAAAAAAGGTGAAAGATTTATGATTAACTATCATCCGCAGGCTGAACTTGCGCCCAGGGATGTGGTTAGCCAGAGCATCTTGAAAGAAATGCAAAAGACCGACCATACGAATGTGTATATAGACGTACGTCATATCCCGAAAAAAAGGCTGTATACTCGATTTCCAAAAATCAGGGAGATTTGTGCATCCTTTGGAATCGACATTGCGAAAGACCTCATTCCTGTGCGTCCAAGCGCTCATTATATGATTGGCGGGATTAAGGTTGATCGGCTTTCCAGAACTACGATAAAGCAACTTTACGCCTGTGGTGAAGTGGCCTGCACAGGAATGCACGGCGCCAATCGGCTGGGCAGTAATTCCCTTCTTGAGGGTCTGGTAACAGGTTATACATCGGGGTCGGATGCCTGCAAGTCGATCCAAAGGAGTAACCGAGAATTACTACCTTATGCCATTCGCGAATCTATGGGTGTGTCAAAGATTAGCTGGTTGGATCTAAACGATATTGGAAATTCTTTAAAAAGTCTTATGTGGAGGGATGCGGGGATCGTGCGAGACGAAAGACATCTGCTCGAGGCAGAAGAAATGATAGAAATGTGGTGTAGTTATGTTATGGATAAAGAATTTTCTCACCCTGCCGGATGGGAATTGCAAAATATGCTGCTCGTTTCCAGTCTTATTGTGGCCTCATCCCGTAAACGTAAGGAATCCCGCGGCGTTCATCATCGTTCAGACTATCCGCAGACTGATAATATCCGCTGGAAAAAACATATCATGATTAAAAAATCGAAATTCTGACAAGGGTCTTAGAACTTATCCGTAATTAATTTCCCCCCTTTAGTAAAGGGGGACTTTCATGGAATAGTTAATTACGGATATATTCTTATTTATATATCGGTTCATTCAGTTTTTGTTCTAGAAGCTTATTTATGTTTTCCATTGACACCATTTATTGTAGTCATTAGATTAAGTTTTTTCTAAATTTATTTTGAACAATATCAGTTTAGATGTTAACTTTATAGTAAAGGAGTTGCTATTAAATGAAATTCCATACCGAGTACATGACCTTCAATACCAAGAAGCGTCGTGAGTTTATAAACATTACGAGAGATGTAACCAAGGCGCTTCAGAAAAGTGGTATTAAAGAAGGTATGATTCTGGTGTCTGCCATGCATATAACCTCTGGGATTTTCGTTAATGATGCTGAACCTGGACTCCATAGAGATATTGAAGAGTGGCTCCTAAGGTTGGTTCCAGAGGGACATGACTACTATCATCATAGGACGGGAGAAGTGAATGGGGATGCGCATCTTAGAAATCTTCTTATCGGGCATCAGGTAGTAGTACCTGTAACCGATGGGAAATTAGACCTTGGGCCATGGCAGCAGGTATTTTATGCCGAGTTTGACGGGCAGAGGAGCAAACGATTAGTTATTAAGGTTATGGGGGAATGATAAGTAATATTAAAATTAGAAAATCAAAATGCAAAATGACAAATTAAAATTTAAAGGGGGAAACGAAGAAGCGCCGTGTATCTTGGCATGTCCAATACGACAAGATGCTCGTGACTACGTCCAGCTCATTGCCAGAGGACGTTTTAGCGAGGCGTTCCGTCTGGTAAGGGAGAGAAATCCTCTACCATCGGCATGCGGTAGAATATGTATTCATCCTTGTGAAACAAAATGTCGACGGAATAGTACCGAGGCACCGATTGCGATCGCATGGCTCAAACGTTTCCTGGGTGATAATTTTTCTGAAGAAACAAGGGAAAGAACTACCGAGAAATATCCTGAAAGAATTGCAATCATTGGCGCCGGGCCGGCAGGGCTTGCAGCAGCCAATGATTTGGCGTTGTTAGGGTATTCATGTACGATTTTTGAATCCAATTCTACCCCGGGTGGCATGCTTCGCATGGGTGTGCCAACCTATCGTCTTCCCCGGACGGCTATTGATAAAGATGTAGAATTTATTAAAAAATTAGGCGTAGAAATTAAATATAATACAACGTTAGGTGTAGACATTACCTTCGATAGTTTAAAAAGGGAAGGTTTTTCGGCTATTTTTATTGGTGTGGGATTACTTGAAAGCCGGACATTGAACATCGAAGGAGTAAACCTCGATGGCGTTCTCAAAGGCGTATCCTTTTTACATGAGGTAAACACCAAAGGGAACGCGAAGATTGGGAAGAATGTGCTGGTGATAGGAGGAGGTGCCGTCGCTATGGACTGTGCGCGAACGGCCTTACGCCTGAAACCTCAGAAGGTATCCGTAGCCTGCCTCGAATCCCGCAAGGAAATGCCAACGACCGACTTCGAAATCGAGGAGGCTATTCATGAAGGCGTGGCGCTGTACAACTCCGTGGGCCCAAAGCGTATCCTTGGAAAAGACGGAAAGGTTTCCGGGCTGGAAACCCTTAAAGTAAAATATGTTTTTGATGAACAGAAACGTTTCAATCCAGCCTTCTATGAAGGCTCTGAGTCTGTTATAGAGGCTGATACCATCATCCTTGCAATAGGACAAGCATCGAATCTCTCCTTCCTAAAAGGTCAGGAAGGCATCCAGGTCACGCGGGGTGGTACTATTATTGTCAATCCAAGCACCTTTCGTACCACTGTGCATGGTGTTTATGCAGGCGGTGATATTGTGCTGGGTCGTGGAACCATGACCGAAAGCATGGCCCAGGGCAAAAAAGCAGCGATTGCTATTCATAATGCCTTGAGAAATACGACACTAAAGGACGAGGAGTGGAGCGATAAGCCTGCAGTGCCTGATCTAGCTACGTCCAGGATCGCCCTTATCAAGAAAGAACAAAAACAAGAAATGCCCGCCATGATGCCTTTAGATAAAAGGCTGAATAGCTTTGACGAGGTGGAATTGGGATTTCCATTGGATATTGCCGTAAGAGAGGCACAGCGGTGTATGAATTGCGGGGCAGGCGCCTTCGTGGATGATAACCTCTGTGTGGGATGCCTTACCTGTGTGCGGATATGTCCTTTCGAAGTGCCTAAGATTAAAAAGGGAGACACCACGGCTTATATTGACGGAGATTGCCAATCCTGTGGTTTGTGTATCGTGGAATGCCCAGCAAAGGCCATCAGCTTTAAGACCCCTTTAGAAGATCGTGGGAAAGATACGCTTGAGGCTGTTTTTCAAGAAAAATTTATCCAGGGTATAAAACCGCTTATTGTTAATTTTTATTGCCAGTATAGCGCATATAATGAAGATAAAATTGATACACTAAACAATTTACTTTTTTTCCATGTCAGGCGGATAGGTGTGTTGGGACTGGGTAAGGTAGACCCTTCATTATATCTTAAAGCCTTTGAGTTGGGTGCTCATGGGGTACTGGTAACGGCCTGCAAGGATGATACCTGCCACTTTTGCAAAGAGCGGGAGTGGGTTGAAAGACGAACAAAATTTACTACTCAGCTTCTCAGTGGGTTGGGAATGGATACCAGACGATTTAAGACCCATTTTATTTCTTCGCAAACGGGTAAAGAAATTCTTGGGCTTGCCTTTAAAATGGTCGAAGAACTAAAGGACTTACCATTATAATTTTGATATAAAGAACGCGCCATATTTTTAAATTCCGAGGCTAAAAAGTTTGTGTAATCGTAGGCATTTTTACGCTATCTAAAAATTGAAGATATAACTAAAGAGATTCCGAAAATAGCGTTGAATTTATCCCCGGGGTTTTTAGAAGTTACAAGAAAAGAATAAGGTTATGGCAAGCGCCGTAATCACTTTTTTATTTAGTTAAGAAGGGAGGCAAGCCATGGAAGGGAATAATGGAAATTTGGATAAATTTTTGGACAATTTAGTTGGCGCCTTTGGTAGGGTCATTGCGTGGGGAGTAATGCTTATTATTTTGGTTGCTATTGTTACATCGATTGGGATTGGTATGCTCCGAGGTGTGGTCAAGTCCGCAATTGATTTTACGATGGCAAGCGCTGTGAATTATGCAAAGCACGGGCTGTTAGAAGATCCGAAATTTAATCGGAAGGTTAAAGACAATGTGAAGGAATCCGTGGAGTACGCCTTTAGGAAGGCAAAGCGGGAATTGCTTCAGGACGAGGTCTTTGACAGAAAGGTACGAGAGAATACGAAGGAAGCAATTGAATATGCCTTGCAGAAGGTAAAAAAAGAGGCGTTATGTGATGCTGCATTAAATCAAAAAATAAAGACGAATGTGAAAGAAGGCATTGAATATACCTCTCAGAAACTACGCAAATAAATATTCGTAGCAGACACAGTTTGATATAGGGCGTTGATTCAAATTGGGCAGCAAAATAACACTTATTTTGTGGTTGGTATGCTTGTCTGCCATGTATTTCGAGTAGACAAGCATTGAGGGAGACCCAGAGTATAAAAGGGGTATTATGATAAAATGATTGTAGCATCATCAAAACCGTTTCAAGAGATCAAACAGATGCTTTCCGGGTTTAAGAAGATATGCGTGCTGGGGTGCGGTTCGTGTGTGACTATATGCCACACGGGCGGTGAAAAGCAGGTTACAGAACTCGCCGCACAACTTCGTCTTTCTGCCAAATTAGAAGGCGGGCAGATTGAAGTTGTAGAAGACTCTACCCTTAGACAGTGCGAATGGGAATTTGTTGAGGACATTAAAGAAATCGTTAAGGATTGTGATGCCGTCCTTTCCATTGCTTGCGGCGTAGGTGTGCAGTATATGGCCGAAAGATTCCCGAAGATCAGGGTCTTTCCAGGTGTGAATACCACTTTCATGGGCGGGCCTATTGAACAGGGAATTTTTTGGGAGCGCTGTGCCGGCTGCGGCAATTGTATTCTGGCGACAACCGGTGGGCTGTGTCCAGTAAGCCGGTGTGCAAAGAGTCTGCTGAATGGGCCGTGCGGCGGTTCGCAAAATGGGAAGTGCGAAGTTTCGCAGGAAACCCCCTGTGTGTGGAATCAGATATATGACCAGTTGGACACCCAGCAGCTTTTGGCCACAATGGAAACCATTATACCGCCCAAGGACTGGACTACTGGAATGGAAAACCATCCACGAAAGATGATTCTTGAACATTTGGTTATGAAAAAACAAATTAGTTAGAACACGGATTCCCACAGACATACACAGATAAAAATTATATCTTTAAGTTTTGTACATCCTAATGATCTGCGTTCATCTGTGTCCAAAATTACTTTACTATTAAATTAGGCTGCCTTTGGCAGCGACTTTTAAGCTCCCCTCTAGAAAGAGGGGCTGGGGGTGTGTTGCGGCAAACTTACACACCCCTTTATCCCCTCTTTTTAGAGGGGAATCACAAAAGATTCGTCCTCGTGTAAACGGGGATTGAAATTCCTAAAGATTAAAGTACTTCATCGGTAGTGGAAATGCTTGAATAAACAAGATTTAATGTTTATGATATGGAAAATAGGATATGTCATGAGTAAACGACAAAGGAAACTTGCGGTTATTGGCAGTGGTTACTGGGGAAAGAATCTTGTAAGAAATTTCTATCATATTGGAGTATTACATACCGTATGCGACAGTAATTACGAAAGTTTGGTTGCGGCAAAAAAAGAATACCCCGGTATTCAGACAACCAATAATTATTTAGACATTTTGAATAATAAAGACATCGAAGCGATCGTTATAGCAACACCTGCCGAAACCCATTATCAACTGGTCAAAGAGTCGCTATCGGCTGATAAAGACGTATTTGTGGAAAAACCCTTGTCATTATTAGTCAGCGAGGGAGCTGAGTTGGTTGATTTGGCACAGGGTAAAAACAAAATAATTATGGTGGGACATATCCTGATGTATCATCCCGCCATTGTAAAATTAAAGGAACTAATCGCGAACGGGGCATTAGGCAAGATTTATTATATTTACTCCAATAGGCTCAACCTGGGCAAGGTCAGAAAGGAAGAAAATATTTTGTGGAGTTTTGCGCCGCACGATATTTCAATTATCACGATGTTATTGAACGAAATACCCAGTGAAGTTTCGGCTTTTGGAGGCGCTTATCTCAACCAAAATATTACAGACATAACCGTTTCCAATCTTAATTTTCCCAACGGCGTAAAATCTCATATCGTAGTGAGTTGGTTACATCCTTATAAAGAACAGAGGCTTGTTATTATTGGCAGTGAAAAAATGGCCGTATTCAACGATGTTGAAGAAACGAAAAAACTCACCTTATATTCTCACAGAATTGAGTGGGTAGATAGAATTCCTGTACCTCACAAGATGGATCCAGAAATCGTGCCTATAGAAAAGGCGGAGCCGCTTCGTGTGGAATGCCTAAAATTTGTTGAATCTCTCAAGACGCGAAAGCAGCCGCCTAGCGATGGCAATAACGGCTTAACCGTTTTACGGATATTGGATGCATGCCAAAAGTCTTTAGAAGAAAATGGAATGCCAATCAAACTAAAAGATATACAAACTAAGCCGCTTGGAAATGATAAGTCTTACTTTATACACCCAACAAGCACAATAGACGAGCCATGCGAGATAGGCGCAGGAACGAAAATTTGGCATTATGCGCACATCATGAAGAGTTGTAAAATTGGTACAAATTGCGTTATTGGCCAGAATGTAATGATTTCATCCGGCGTTATTATTGGCAATAACGTAAAGATACAAAACAATGTTTCAGTATATACGGGCGTAATTTTAGAGGACGACGTCTTCTGCGGACCATCTATGGTTTTTACCAATGTACAAAACCCTAGAAGCCATATCTCGCGCAAGCACGAGTATAAGCAGACCCGCGTCAAGAAGGGAGCAACAATCGGCGCCAATGCCACTATCCTCTGCGGCCACAGTATTGGTAAATACGCTTTTATTGGAGCAGGGGCCGTTGTAACGAAGGACGTTCCAGATTACACAATAGTCGCAGGGAATCCTGCTAAACCCATAGGGTTGATGTGTATGTGTGGAGTAAAGCCGAAAGCGCAAACAGATCATGATAACTTACTAGTATGCGATGCATGCGGCAAAAAATACGAGAAGAACAATGACACGGTCGTTTTGCTGCCATAAAGTATGAGAATTTTTTACGTCTGTTATGAAAATTTGAACCTTCAAAGGGCATCAACCACCCATATAAAAGAAGTTACCGAACACTTAAAAAAAACTGGGAATGACGTAATTTTATTTGCGCCAAACATAGGAAAATACAGAGCTACGACTACCGTTCGCGTAGTTTATGTGCCAACACTGAAAGTCAGGTTTATTAAAGAATATAGCTATTATGCCTGCCTTCTCTTTTATTTATTCGCGTATCAAATAAAATTAAAAGCCGATGTCTTCTATGTGAGAGAGATGGGGTTGTCGATTATCCCAGCGTTAGTTGGGTTTATTCTAAGGGTGCCCCACATATTAGAAATTAATGGCATTCCATCAGTTGATCTACAAAGTACTGGTATCCACCACATAAGACCCAAAATATTTGGATTTTTCCAATATGTAAACTTCATCTTAGCAAGTAAGGTTATTTCTGTCAGTGAAAATATAAAAAAAGAACTTCTTCTGATACATAGAAATACCCATAAAATCGCCGTGATAGAAAATGGAGTTAACACGGACCTTTTCTATCCAAAAGACAAGAAAGAGACTCGAAGCCTGCTGAAACTAGAGCAAGATTGTTACTACTTAATATTTGTGGGTAGTTTCTACCCGCATCACGGAGTCCACCACATCATTTACATTTTGAATCAAGCCATACGAAAATTACCGAATATAAGGCTCATTATGATTGGAAGCGGATACTTGCTGGAAAGTACCACCAGCCTTACAAAGAAACTTGGATTGACATCGCATGTTATTTTTATAGGTGAAATTGAACATGAAAAAGTGCCGAACTATATCAATGCCGCCGATGCTGGGATATATATCTTAACAGGCATTGGTAAACTGTATGGAAAATCTCTCAAGCTGTATGAATATATGGCCTGTGAAAGACCCGTTATTACAGGCGAATCATGTGGAGATTTTGTTCGGGAAAATAACATTGGACTTGTCGTATCAGAAGAGGACAGCTACGAACGTACAGCAGACGCAATTATTAATTTGTTACACGACGGCGAATTAATGAACGTCATGGGGAAAAATGGTAGAAGACTAATTTTGAACACCTTTACGTGGGACCATACAACAAAACAAATATTAAGCGTGTGTCAATCAATAACTCAAAGGCAATGAATTACCACAATCTTAAACATAATTTATTTCGAACGGCAGGAAAACTACGTGAGCAGAATTTAAGAAGGATTCTTTATTCATGCTTACAACGACCATTCCATAAGCCGGGTAAATATCCAACAGACATCGTGATTGAAACCGCAAGCGTTTGTAATCTCAACTGCACCATTTGCCGCTCAGTAAAAGCAGACTTGGGCAGGAAAAATAGGTTTATGTCCCTCGCTCTATTTAAAAAGATCATTGATGATATTGCCCCTATCTGCAATACCATTGGCGTATCTTACTGCGGAGAACCGTTACTCAACAAAGATATTTTTAACATGATTCGTTACGCTTCGGACAAGGGGATGTGCGTCTCAATGCTAACCAACGGTATTTCATTAAATGCCGAGGCTCGCAAAGGCGTACTTGATTCAGGCCTTAATTTCATGGCAATTTCCATGGACGGAGCTGCCAAGCAAACCTATGAGTCTATCAGGATTGGCGCATCTTTCGAGAAATTGGTAGAAAATATTGCTGCGCTGGTAAAGGAAAGACATCAGAGAAAATTGTCGCATCCCTCAATTGACCTTCAAATGGTGGTCACCCAAAAAAATCTTCATGAGGTAGCTACCTTTGAAAAACTCGCGCGAGACCTGGGGGTTGATAGGGCATATTTAAAATCACTTCATATTGATCGCTCAAGGGAAGACGTGGAATATGTACAATACCTGGAAAAAGACTACTTTGTTAATTCAACAACACTACCTTCTCGGTATATAGTTAACGAAAGCTGCCGTCTTGAATTGAAAGATAAAGGTTTGTGTCCTCAAAAGGCAAGAACTCCCGTGATTACAACCGATGGCAATGTGTTACCGTGCTGTTTTGATATCTTTGGAGAATATCTATTGGGCAATGTCACGAATCAGCGATTTATGGATATCTGGAATTCGGCCAAATATAGCGATTTCAGGCACAAGCTGGCAATGCATAGAAAACTGCCCATGTGCGCTAATTGTCTTCCATCTGACTACAAAAAAATCAATAAAATACTTTTTTAATTTCGACTAAATAAATCCTCCCGAAAGAATTATTCTCAAAAGGCACACAGCGAAGTGATTAGAAACAGACCAATTTACACGGGAAAGCCGTTTTTTGCGTTTATACTCATATTGATATCCGCATCTTCCCTTCTGCTTTATCTCAGCTTAACAACCCACAGTAAATTTGTCTCTGAAGATATTAATATCGTTGTAGAAAATTGCTTCATTAAAGAATGGAAGCATTTCTCCAAAATATTTACGCAAGATTATTTTGCCATTTCAGGAGAAGTAAGCTATCAGCCTATTGTCACGATATCTTACTTCATTGATTATGCCGTCTGGCATTTAAACCCCTTGGGTTTTCACCTCACCAATGTTATCGTACACACAATAAATATGGTACTTTTTTATCTTTTTCTTCGTACCGTTATACGAAGTAGTACAATCATCCTACTTTCAACTTTCTTCTTTGTCACGCACCCAATCCTCGTAGAAACGGTAAAGGCAATCGCTTATCGTGGATACCTTTTATCAGCAACCTTTTTGCTTGTTTCTCTTATTTATTTTGTAAAATCCGACACACTTCTCTATAAAGAAACCAATCAAAAAAAGCGGGTTAGGCTTTACTATTTTATTTCCCTTGCTGCGTATTTCTGCGCCCTTTTTTCAAAAGAAATTGCTATAACCCTTCCTATCTTGTTGATGTTATTGGCAATGTTTCCTGACAAAACAAAAGGGCATGAACCCCCTCCGAAATTTGATAATGGGCATGGAAAGGAAAAGTCGCTTGGACAAAAGATATGGCCAGCTATGATCAAAAGATTGAAAGGAATATACATAGGGTATTTTATTATTTCCGCATTTTATCTCTTAATCCGGTTTGCTGTGTTTAGTAATCACACATCAACAGCCGTTCATCAACCCGCCGGTTTTTGGCTCAATACTCTCACAATGATAAAAGTCCTGGCATCCTATATCAAGCTATCATTTTCCCCTTTCAATTTTAACGTTAACTATGCAGTGCCTCCGGTAAAGTCGCCATTAGAAATTTCATTTATCCTGTCAGCAGTACTTTTGCTCTCAATTTTAACCATATTTATCTTCCTATGCAGATGGAGAAACATAATTGCATATTGGATTGCGTGGTTCTTTATCGTGTTGTTACCTGCCGCAAATATTTTTCCAGGAGGTAATATCATGAGTCACTTTTATATCCCGGTTATGGGATTTTGTGTGATAAAAGGGATTCTCATCTATCGGATTACCGATATTACCCTGTCTGCGCGCGCCCTTCCATTAAGGCGGGTTGTACAAATGGTTTTAATAATCCTAACAATTGGAGGCAGCGGATTTTCTATTATCTGGAGAAATTAAGGTAACCGCATGGAAGATTCTATAGAGCACAGGCAAGACAAGTAAGGTAAGCATTGTGGATGACATAATCCCTCCAATAACAACGGTGGCAAGCGGCCGTTGCACCTCTGCTCCAGTTCCAGTAGCCAGAGTCATAGGCAGAAACCCTAACGATGCAACAAGCGCAGTCATCAATACGGGACGCAGACGCGTAACGGCGCCCTGAAGGATAGCATTGTCCATGAGATTGCCTTCTGCTCGTAGTTTATTGATAAATGAAACCATGACAAGCCCGTTTAATACCGCAACACCAGAGAGAGCAATGAACCCAACGCCGGCTGAAATCGATAGGGGAATGCCTCTGAGCCAGAGGGCAATGATTCCCCCTGTAAGGGCAAAAGGAACGCCCGTGAATACCAGAATGGCATTTTTTACAGTTCCAAATGTTGCATAAAGCAGGAAAAAGATCAATAAGAGCGCAATAGGAGTAACAATTTGCAGACGTTTCCTGGCTGATATCATCTGCTCAAACTGTCCTCCCCAGGAAATCCAGTAGTTTGGTGGAATGGTGACATTCCCCCTGATTCTTTTTTCTGCCTCCTCGACAAACGAACCTATATCACGGCCACGCACATTTGCCGTTACAACAGCACGTCTCTTTCCGTTCTCCCTGCTTATTTGATTAGGACCCGATTTAATGTTAAAATCAGCAATAGAGCCAAGCGTTATATAGCTTGGCCGTTTGCTCTCTTCTAAATGTTTTGCTGGTATTAAGCCTGTTTTCGACACGCCTACTACATTCGGTAGTGGAACCGGCAATCTCTTGAGCGCCTCAATATTGCTGCGCATATCTTCTGGCAGGCGCACCAAGAGTTCAAACCGGCGGTCACCCTCAAAGACTTTACCCGCGCTCTTTCCTCCAATAGCAATCTCGATTATATCCTGTACCTCGGAAACATTAAGGCCGTATCGGGACATCTCTTTGCGATTCATCTGGATGGTAAGGATTGGCAGCCCCGACACCTGTTCTACTTTGACGTCTGATGCCCCCTGGATTTTCTCAATGACTTTGGCTATTTTCTCCCCGGTTTCAAGTAGAACGTCA
>JAGWZR010000190.1 GCA_018968795.1 Planctomycetota bacterium
CAATTAGAAGAGCAAAATACGTCACCGCAGAGTACACAAGGTGCGAAGAAAAATAGAAGTTGAGAAATTGTGATGTTGGGAAGATGTGAGATTGGAGTCAAGGGTCAAGAATCTAAAATTGGAAGGTTGGAATTCTCAACTTCTCATCTTCTAAACTTCACAACCTCTATTTTTCATAATCTCAGCGTCCTCCACGGTGAACAGAATTATCACGAAAAACCTATGGAAAAACTCGGACTGATAGCTGGAAATGGCCGATTCCCAATATTGTTTGCCAAAGGGGCGCGGGACAACAAGGTGCCGATTATTGCGGTTGGAATTGAAGGCGAAACGTCTCCAGAAATTGAACAATACGTAGAGAAACTTCACTGGGTGGGAGTCGCTCAGATTGGCAAACTCATCAAAATATTTAAGCAAGAACATATATCCAAGGCCGTCATGGCTGGGGGGCTTACAAAAACTAACATGTTCTCTTCTTTGAGAAATCTCCGGTTTTTACCAGACCTAAGGACGATTAACTTGTGGTATAGAAATGTAAAAAAAAGAGACGACCACTCATTACTTGGCGCCGTTGCCGATGAATTATTAAAAGACGGTATTGAATTACAAAACTCCACCCTCTACGTGCCGCAATTACTCGCACAGAAAGGTACGTTAACGAAAAAGCAACCTACGGAAAAGGAAATGGAAGATATCCGCTTTGGATGGCCTATTGCCAAAGAAATCGCAAGGCTTGGCGTCGGGCAGTGTGTCGTTATAAAAGAAAAGGTAGTTTTGTCCGTAGAAGCCCTGGAAGGCACTGACGAAACCATCCGCAGGGGTGGAAGTCTTGGAAAAACGGAAATCGTTGTCATTAAGGTCAGCAAACAGATTTTCGACCCGCGATTTGATATTCCTACCGTTGGACTAGAAACAATCAAAACATTAAAAGAATCCTCTGCATCCGTCCTTGCCCTCGAAGCCGAGAAAACACTTATTCTTGATGTTCAAGAAACCATCAATGCCGCTGACGACGCGCACATAGCTATTGTTGGATTGTAATAAAACGAGCAAAGATGTGGAAGACAACAAAAAGTTTTATTCCGTAAAATACATGAAAACAATTGCAGCCTTTTCCCTTTGTGCCATCTTAGCCCTCTATCAATTCTTTGCTGTCAATGTCGCTCTTGCGGATGAGTGGGGTTTGGAGGAACAGGCAACAGAACACGATAAAAGCGACAGTATCATTTTGCGTTATGACGGAAAGACGTGGGAACAAGTTTACCGTGGACTCAATGTATGGCTTAATGCTATTTACGGATTTGCCGACAACGATATTTTTGCTATCGGCGAGCACGGCGTTATCCTCCATTACGATGGCAAGTCCTGGAGTAATCAGGAAAGCTATATCACGTGTCGGTTGAATAGAATTTGGGGTAGCAGCCACAACGATATCTATATCTCAGGAGATTATGGCACTGTTCTCCATTATAACGGCGCTGAATGGAAAAAACAGGAAATTGGTATCGGCGACTGGTTGAGCGGCATCTGGGGTCTTAATGAAAAATATATATTTGTTGTGGGCACTTTGGGAAAAATACTGCACTACAACGGGGAAAAATGGAAAGAACAAAATAGCGGCACCACCAATTGGCTCTACGGAATCCGTGGCAATGGCAAAGACAATATTTACGCAGTCGGAGATTATGGCACTATTCTTCGCTATAATGGTAAGAAATGGAAGAAGTGCGCTCAGAATACCAATAAAAGACTTATGAGCGTTTGTGTGGCAGACTCAAAAAATGTATTCGTTGTAGGCGCAGATGGCATGATTCTTCATTATGATGGAACAAAATGGACACGGCAAATAAGCGGCACAGATAACTGGTTGAGAAGGATATGGGGTATTGACAGCAATAATGTTTTCGCAGCGGGGGATTATGGCATTATAGTTTATTACGACGGTATCAAATGGAACAAACAAAAAAGCGGCACCAACTTTTTCTTGTTGGGTATATGGGGAAATAGAAAGGATAACGTATATGTTGTCGGGTGTGACAAAGATGACCGCTACGACCATCTTTTAGACACATCTCCTAAAAAACAAACAAAGCAGTGAATTAAATCTATAGTGAACGACTGAACTTAGGCTGCCTTTGGCAGCGACTTTTAAGCTCCCCTCTAGAAAGAGGGGTTGGGGGGGGGTGTTGCGGCAAATTTACACACCCCTTTATCCCCTTTTTTTAGAGGGGAATGACAAAAGATTGAAATTCCTATACACGAACTTATGACCTCCCCTTTAGAAACTAGGGAGACTAAAGGAAATGTGGCAATTTATGTGAGTGTTTACCTCGCGAAAGTATCTAATAATCCCGGCATGACAGGTAAAATGCCAGTCGGGAAAGGTTATTTCAGGAACAAACCACAATGCAGCATACAACAATCAGTCTCATGGGAGCGACATTCTTCATCGCCTTGACCCACGCAGTAATGCCAAACCACTGGATGCCCTTCGCCTTAATCGGAAAGGGACAAAAGTGGAGTCTGACGAAAACCATCCTCATCACTGCAATCGCCGGGCTGGGTCATTCTATAACAACGTGCATTTTGGGCTCCATCATTGCCATCCTTGGCTTCAATATAGCAAAATATGCAGAAACCTTTGCAGAACCTCTTGCGGGACTCATTTTAATTATCATTGGTATCACATTCATTCTTATCGGAAGATTGAGACCGAGTCCCCACGACCATAACCACTCAAAATTTTCCGATAAGGCCATCATCTTCTCGCTATTCATGATGTTAAGTTGTTCTCCCTGTGTCGCCGTGTTACCCATATTTTTAGCCGCCAGCACATTCAGTTGGAATACGCTCTTGCTGCTTTCCATCGTCTTATCTGTAACAACCGTTTCTGGCATGTCAGGACTGACTATACTAGCTTATAAGGGCGTTCAGAAAATAAATCTTTGCAGTATCGAAAATTACGAAAAAGAAATTCTTGGCGGGATACTGACCATCATAGGAATAATATTCTTCATAATGCATTAGATTTGAGTCTCATAGCAGTATCCGCACATCGCCTGTCCGCTTGGTGAAATGGATAGCATCGAAGTATTCAAGTAAAGGGACTGCATACTTACGGGAGGTCTTAGTTAAATCCCTGAACTGTGCCACGCTGACGGATCCGTGCTTGGTGATATATTCTCCGATATTTTCTTTTAATTTGTTGAGCGTCATCGTATGAAAATAAAGTCCCTTTTCTACCTCGATGAGACTCTTTTGTTCGATAAGCAAGGGAATGACTGCCTTGCTGGAAGCGCCAAATTTTGCGCCCACATCTTCCATTGAAGGAGGGGTAAATCCTGCCTTCAAAAAATACTCTTCGATTTTTTCTGCTGTTCCCCTGTCTTGCGTTGTTACCTCAATCTTAAAGTTCGCAAGCGATAATTTGTTATCAGTAACTTTGATGGCTTTTTCATCCTTTAAGACAGAAAACGACGCAGTGATGAGCAGGGGGTGGATATTTTTGTTTAAAAGTGTTTTTAGATAGTTCTCTTCAACTCCTATTTTTAAAGGATTTTCTTTGTGAAACACTTTGAGAATACTTAAAATTTGCTCCTTGAGAGAAGCAATAGTATCGCGGTGAAAAACAACATGTTTTCCATCAACATCACATCTCAAAAGCAACCCCTTTTTTATTAATTTTGCTGTAACATTCTCGACAACTGAAGGATGGATATTGACTTGTTTGGAAATATCTTCACTGGTAGGGGCGCACGACCATTCACCTCCTCCAACGCAATTATTCAAATAGACCTGTTCTACGATATCGGAAAGATTTCCGCTTGCCAGAATTTTCAAGGCTTTTAGCGTTTCTTCTCTGAAGCGTTTTAATCGAGCCGTATTGTATCTGATCACCTTTCCCCCACCAATAGTGTATGCTGGCGAATAAGAGCGAATGATAAATCGGTCTCCTCTTTCCGCTGTAATAAAATTTTCTAAAAGGAATTGAACCAGAGATTCTTCACCGGGTTTTAGCGACTCCCTGTCCAGTAATATAACACGACCCATCACCTCTGACGTATTCATGTGAAACCTTATCCTTGCCCTATTCTTTAATGGATTTTTTGCACTTTTAATCAATCTTAATGAGGCATCTACCATGTTCGTGGGTTGTAAGTATCCTGGGATTGAGAGTTCGTAGCCGCGTTTAATCTCGGTGGATTTGATTCCGGATAGATTGACTGCTGCCCTTTGTCCAGCAAATGCCGTATCTACACGCTCTCCGGTCACCTCAATTCCCCTCACGCGTGCAACTTTTTTGATAGGTAATATTTCTACTTTGTCCTCCACCGAAACCTGACCGCCAAGAACAGGGCCGGTCACGACACATCCGTAACCTGAAATGGCAAAAGACCTGTCGATGGGCAGCCGAAAGATACGAGCGCTATTTTGGGTTTGTATCTTGGCAATAAGTTCTTTTATCGTCGTTTTACAATTTTCAATCCCCTCGCTGGTAACTGTAGACACAGGCACAATTGGCGCATGCTCTAACGATGTGCCCATCAAAATATTTTTGATATCTTCTTTCACCACAGCCAACCACTCATCGGTTACAAGGTCTTTTTTTGTCAAGGCAATAAGCCCGTGTTGTATTCCGAGGAGATTTATGATTTCCAGATGTTCAATAGTTTGCGGCATGATTCCGTCGTCTGCCGCAATAACGAATAGTACCAGACTGATACTGGTTGCGCCTGCCAGCATGTTTTTAACAAAACGTTCGTGCCCCGGCACATCCACGATGCTCACCCTTCGACTTGAATCAAGGTCGAGGTAGGCAAAGCCTAGATCTATAGTCATGCCACGTTGTTTTTCTTCGGGCAGTCTATCGGTATCAATGCCCGTCAATGCCTTAACGAGGGAAGTCTTTCCGTGATCGATATGCCC
>JAGWZR010000191.1 GCA_018968795.1 Planctomycetota bacterium
CTACGTGCTAAGGGGTAGGCGGGAGATTTTATTTTTTTGCAAGCAAAGAGAAATCTATCTGATTTGGGAAAGGAGTACGTTCAAAAGAAATATTTAACATTTATATTTTAAAACACCCTCAACTACAACATCATTTGAAAATCTTTTTATGGTAACCTCATTAATTTCCACCGCTTCATTTATTTTATCAATTCCTTTCCCAAGTACAGGTAATTTTGCATCTTCACCTCCAATAATAATTGGGGCAATAAAAACCATGACTTTATCAACGAGATGATCCTCGATCATTGAGGTAATAACCCTACTGCCTCCCTCTACTAAGATATTGGTTAATTTCATTTCCCCAAGGCGTTGGAAGAGTGCTTGCAAATTTACATGACCGTTAATATCTCTTGTCTTAATAATCTTACACCCCAATTGTTCCAATCTTTCGATACGATTTTGTTGTGCATTTTCATTGACAGCAACAATTATTTCACTTTCACTAATTGTATTTAGAAGGCGTGAATTCAAAGGCAACGAGGCATTACCATCTACTATAATTCTTTTTGGACTTCGGCCTCCTTCGTAACGGCAGGTCAATAAAGGATCATCTCTCAATACGGTATTAATTCCTACCAAAACACCATCCACTTGTCCACGGATCTTGTGAACATACATACGCGATTCTTCAGAAGTGATCCACTTAGAACTCCCTGTGCGAGTTGCAATTTTGCCATCGAGTGACATAGCCCATTTTACAATCACATACGGTAATCCCTTTTGCATCAATTTGAAAAAAGAAGCATTGAGCTTTTTCGCCTGAGATTCCATAACACCGATTCTAACCTCAATTCCCGCCGCCTTCAACTTTTGTATCCCCTTCCCAGAAGTAACAGGATTAGGATCAATAACAGTTGTTATCACCTTTGTGATACCTCCCTTGATAATAGCATCGGTACAAGGCGCCGTTTTACCATAATGCGCGCAGGGTTCCATCGACACGTAGAGCGTTGCTCCCTTACAATTTTCTCCTGCCTCGTTAATCGCGTGTATTTCAGCGTGCGATCCTCCAAACACCTGGTGATAACCCTTCCCCATAATTTCACCATCCTTCACAAGCACAGCGCCTACCATTGGATTGGGTTCTACCTTTCCCCGCCCTTTTTCCGCCAATTCCAAGGCGAGCGTCATATATTTTTCTTCAACATCCTGCGTGGTCATGTCAGGAAGCACCCTTCTAATTCAGAATCGTACTGTTGCGAATCGTTACTTACTCCGTAACATTTCTAACTTTTGAAAATAGTCAGGAAAAGTTTTAGATACACATTCTGGATTTTTTATCACTATCCCACTTGCGCGCAACCCAATCAATGCAAAACTCATGGCCATACGATGATCGTCATATGTTTCTATTGCAGATGGAAGCGGTTCAAATGGTTCGATCTCAAAACCATCCTCATATTCTTTTGCAACAATCCCCATCCGACGCAATTCATTCACCACCGCAGCGATGCGATCGGTTTCCTTAATGCGCATATTTTTTACATTTCGCACGCGCGTTTTACCAACGGCAAACACCGCTACGGCTGCCAAGGTCTGCACCACATCAGGCATATCACCCATGTCTACATCCAACCCATGCAGTTTATTTCCTTGCACTTCAATCCAGTCAATGCCCATAGCAACATTACAACCCATCCTTTTCAAAACATCTACAAAATGAATATCACCTTGTAAGGAACCACTTCCAATACCAACAACTCTCACCTTTCCGCCTGTGATTGCCGCAGCGGCAAAAAAATAAGATGCAGCAGAGGCGTCTCCCTCAACCGCATATTGTGTTGCCCTATAATGCTGTCCAGCTTTTACGACAAATGCCTTATAGTTATTATGCTCAACATTTACACCAAACTGATGCATCAACGCTATCGTCATATCCACATAACGCTTTGAAACTAGATTGCCCTTCACTTCAATGAACACATCCCTTTTTGCATAAGGGGCTGTCATTAATAGAGCGCTAAAATATTGGCTACTCAAATCGCCCTTCACAACAGCCAATCCGCCACTCAATCCTTTCCCTCGAATTATTACTGGTGGACAACCGTTATTATACTTAGATACAACATCAGCCCCAAGCTGTTTTAAACCATCGAGTAAATCCTGTATAGGTCTTTGCCTCATGCGCGAAACGCCGTCTATTTCATAAACTCCATTGCCCAAAGTTAGCATGGCCGTTAAAAATCGCATAGCAGTCCCTGCATTTCCGACAAACAAATTTGCTTGTTTTACCGGAATAATCCCGCCTTTACCATATATGACAAACCTATCAGGATTTTGCTCTTCAATGGGTATCCCCAATACGTTTAAACCGGACGCCATATACTTGGTATCGTCGCTGAAAAGTGCGTTGGTAATCGTGGATTCACCGTCAGCTAATGCCGCGGTAATAAGCGCACGGTTAGTATAACTCTTCGAACCTGGGATTTTTATTATTGCGTCGATTTTTCCAGTTATAGGTTTTATTTCAATCACTTAAATTTCCTAATAGGAATCAAAGTTTAATTTTGTCACATTGCAAGCGATAATATGAGCACTTAGTCTTAACTTGAGAATATACCAAAGATGTTTGAAAAACAAAATATTTTTTATCCGTGTGTTCATAAATTTGCAATATTTACTTATTGGTTACTGGAACGTTGAAAATCAATCCTACAATACCTGCATGAAATGATGAATTATCTTGAAAGCCTTGAAAATACTTGTAAAATTATTGGTCATATAGTCATGATTTTAATTTTAACTTTCTTCAGTTAAATTCAAAAATATTTACGCATATTCTATAGTATTATCTTGCGAAAACTCCTTTTTTTGCAAGTTCTTTAACCTCCCCTTCTTGTGAAGGAGGGGAATTAAGGATGGTTATTTTGGTTGCGGCTATGCTGTGCTATGCATAATGAATTCAAAAACAAAAAGATCACCGTCATGGGACTGGGATTGTTTGGCGGTGGTGTAGGCATTGCTCAATTCCTCGCTAGGCAAGGAGCTCATGTTACCGTAACGGACTTGAGAAACGCAGACGAGCTATCTTCCTCTATAAAACAACTTGAAGACCTCCCCATTTCATATAATCTTGGGGAACACAACGAGGCAGATTTTGTGGATACTGACATGATTATTGTTAATCCCGCTGTACCAAAAGACTCAAAATTTTTAAACGTCGCAAGGAACAATCATATACCGATAGACACCGAGATGAATATTTTCTTCAAATTATGTCCTGCCCCTATTATCGGTATCACTGGCAGTAATGGGAAATCCACCACCACTACGCTTATTGGCAAAATGCTACAGCAAACGCAGCGAACGACATGGATGGGAGGAAATATCGGGAAATCGTTGCTGACACACATTGAAGAAATAAAACCCTCAGACATCGTAGTCGTTGAACTCTCCAGCTTTCAACTGGAAGAACTCATCAACATAAAAAAAAGCCCACATATCAGTATTTTAACTAACATATCACCCAACCACCTCGATAGATACCCAAATATGGACGCCTATATTCAGGCAAAAAAAGGTATTATCCTATACCAAAAACCAGAAGATTACACTATCCTCAATTACGATGACTCGGAATTAAGAAAGTGGGAAAAAGAATGCAAAGGTCGTGTTTTATGGTACAGTGCAAAAAACACGCTAACAAACGGCGCTTTTGTAAAAAGTAACAACATTGCGTTATCAGTAGACGGGCAGAATATGACAGTACCCTGTTTATTCAACGCCAAGATACCCGGCGTCCATAACCTCCAAAACATCCTGGCGGCATCCTGTGCTGCTTACCTTGTTGGCGCCAGGGCATCACATATTGAACAGATTGTTACCACCTTTTCTGGACTAGAACATCGTCTGGAATTTATACGGGAGGTAAAGGGCGTGCGATATTACAACGATTCCAAGGCAACCACGCCAGAGTCAGCCATTGCAGCAATTACTGCCTTCCCAGTACCGGTAATCCTTATTGCTGGAGGGTATGACAAAGGTAGTAACTTTGAGGAATTTGCAAGGGTCTGTGCAAGACATACAAAGACCATAATCCTTATTGGAAAAACAGCAAAGAAAATAAAAGAACTCATCCTTCAAAATAAGGGTACACAGGGAATTCCTTCGATATTCATATCAAACACCTTCCATGAGGCATTCCAGCAGGCAGAAGCTGCGGCAAAAAGCGGGGAGACTGTTTTACTTTCTCCCGCATGCGCCAGTTATGATATGTTCTGTAACTACGAAGAACGTGGAAGGCAATTCAAAAATATGGTACAAGCATTATAACCCGGTCTGGGCGTTTAAAAAATTCAAACTTGTATAATAAGACGAACAGGATAAAATTCTTCTCCATCCTGTTAAATTAAAAGTATTACCGAAGGCATCCTAGTTTAAAAATAAGCCAGTTTTTCCCGTTCGTGTGGATTAAGGCATACCGCCCTTTTATTCTTTTCCCTTTAATGTTGAAAACTAACTTCCTCTCTTCTATTGATTCGATTTCGTACTCCCCTTTGTCCCATATCTCGACAACACCAGCCCCATATTGCCCCTCGGGTATTACCCCTTCAAAATCAACGTAATCAAGCGGGTAATCTTCAACGGACACCGCAAGCCTTTTAATTTCTTGCCTTTCTGACAGTCCTTTTGGAACGGCCCAACTTTTGAGAGTTCCTTCCATCTCTAATCGAAAATCAAAATGAAGGTGAGTTGCTTTATGTTTCTGGATAACAAAGCGAGGCATTGTTTCTGATTTTTTTCACTTCGCCATATATGTGTTATTGCTTAACCCAATTCTATGCCTATCACTATTTCAGCATCTCTATTATTTCGAGCGCATTTCTAGCTGCCTTGCCT
>JAGWZR010000192.1 GCA_018968795.1 Planctomycetota bacterium
AGTTCCGTATCCCGATTAACAAAGGCATCAATGCTGTCTTTGACCATAGTCTGAGTAATAGTCGCCATTCTGGGAATATCAATAAGCGGCTTCAGTTGCGGCTCCTGATTGAGAGGAATTACACGTTCTGCAATGTTGACGGCCAGGTCGCCCATTCGCTCAAGATTGTTGGTGATCTTAATCGATGAGGTGATAAAGCGGAGGTCAATGGCCAGAGGCTGTCGCAATGCCAGCAAATCAACGCACTGTTTATCAATCTCCAATTCGAGGGTATCCACCTGTTCATCATTTTGCACAACGAGACGGGCCAATTCACTGTCCCGCTCAATAAGGGATTTCACAGCATTGGCGATGGACGTCTCAACAAGAGAAGCCATTTGAATGAGATTTTTCCTGAGTGCAGCCAACTGTTGGTCAAAGCGTCTTTCCATAAAGTAACTATCCGAACCTTCCCGTAATATAATCTTCCGTAACCTTCTTATCAGGATTGGTAAATATCTCAGTAGTGATATTATACTCTATGAGCTCTCCATTCAATAAAAATCCCGTATAATTGGAAACGCGCGCCGCCTGCTGCATATTATGAGTAACAATGATTATCGTATAGTATCTCTTTAAATCCTCGATGAGTTCTTCAATCCTTGCCGTTGCCGTCGGGTCTAACGCAGAGCACGGCTCATCCATTAACAGGACTTCCGGATCCACTGCCAGCGCCCGAGCAATGCACAACCGTTGCTGCTGCCCGCCAGAAAGCCCCATTGCGCTTTGATGTAACCGATCCTTGGCCTCATTCCAAAGCGCGCACCTGGTCAAACTATATTCCACAATCTCATCCAAGCTCTTGCTATTATTTTTACCGCACAGTCGAGGGCCGAAGGCAACATTATCGTAGATAGATTTGGGAAAGGGATTGGGCCTCTGGAACACCATGCCCACGCGCCGTCTGAGATCGGCCAGATCAACATCACGGTCATAAATATTTTTATTGTCCAACAATAATTTCCCATCGACACGCACGTCGTTAGTAATCTCCGAAATGCGGTTTATCGATTTTACCAGGGTCGATTTCCCGCAGCCCGAAGGCCCAATAATGGCCGTAACGTTATTTTCAAAAAACTCCATAGAAATACCGTCTAATACCTTGCAGTCACCATAATAAAAGGCGAGTTCCTCTAATTTTATCTTTACCTTTTGTTGTCCTTTTATACTATTTTCAACATCCATTGGAAAAATTTACGATTTGAGATTTAAAAAAATCGTAAATCCGAAATCGTAATTACCAAATTTTTAATCTATGGTAAACGCTAAAAGAGCGTTGTCATTGCGAGGGCGTTAACCCGAAGCAATCTCAAAAGTGGATTGCTTCGCTGTCGCTCGCAATGACAATAAACCTGTAAATGTTTTAATGAAGCGTTATATTAGCAGGTTTTATATCACACGATTGTTAAAGGAATGTTAAGATTGTGTTAAGATTTTGTTAAGACTTTAAACAAGATTACGTCTGAAGACTTAGCGCCGATAACAATGTCATCCCCTATTTTCAAGTTTAATCGCTGTATCTCCTCCGTATCAATTAAAGTCTTAAAATACTGGTCTTCGTGCATGACGGTAACGGCAGCCATGATGAAATCGGATTCTATACCAACCACTTTTCCAACGATCTGGATACGGGTACTCAATTTTTTTCCCAGAAAAACCTCTTCCGGTGTTCCCTTTTTGACAATCCGCCCGGACTCTAGCACGATTACGTAGTCAGCCAGCTTATATACCTCGGTCACCTCATGGGTCACAGAGAGCGTTGTTATACCAAACTGTTTTATAATCCGTTTTAAATCTTCCTGTAATTGCCTGCGCGCTTCCCAATCAAGGGCTGAAAGGGGTTCATCCAGAAGGAGGAGGTCGGGCTTTGTTGCCAAGGCTCTGATCAGAGCAACCCTTTGTTTTTGCCCCCCGGACAACTGGGCAGGATAATGATGTTCGTAGCCAGATAAACCCGCGAGGGATAGAAGGTCTTTTACTTCCCTCAATCTCTTTTTTTCTTTTATTCCATACGCTACATTTTTTTCAACCGTTAGATGTGGAAATAAGGCAAAGTCCTGGAAAAGAAAACCTATTGAACGCCGCTGGGGTGGAAGATGAATTGCTTTTGTTTCATCAAACCATATCTCTTTCCCATTATGAATCATCCCACCATCAGCCATTTCTAGGCCAGAAATCAACCGTAACACCGTTGACTTCCCCGCCCCTGAAGGGCCAAACAAGGTTGTCACCTTTCCCCGAGGGATCTCAAAGGCAACGTCTAATCTGAACGTATCCCATGTTTTTTTAAGACAAACATTCAGCAAAAAACAAAACTCCTTATTCAATCTTCAGAGAGAAAAAATAAATCCTTTTAACCCTATTTATTCCCTTTGATAAGCTCTTTGGATTTCTATTCTGAATTCCTAACTCCTGACTACCGAATTCTGAATTTTTAGATGGTTCGTACAAATCTTCTGTTTATAAAATAAACAATGGTAAGTATCGCAAACGAGAGAGATAACAGTACGGATGAGTAAATATAAGCGCTTCCATAGTTCAGCGATTGTACCTCGTCATAGATGGACACCGAGGCAACCCTCGTAATCCCGGGAATATTACCACCAATCATGAGTACAACTCCAAATTCGCCCAGTGTGTGCGCAAAAGAAAGCACGCAGCCGGTGAGCATGCCTTGTCTCGATAGAGGTAGGATAACATGAAAAAAGGTATATAGGCGAGATCTGCCTAACGACCATGAGGTTTCAAGCAATCTCCTGTCAACTCCCAAAAAAGCGGTTTGAAAAGGTTGCACGGCAAAGGGTAGGCTATAAAGAAACGAACCTAAAACAAGTCCCTGAAAAGAAAAAGCCAGGGATTTATTGAATATGGCCTCATACCATCGCCCAATAAAACTGTTTCCTCCAATGGCCATAAGGATATAGAAACCCAAAACAGTCGGTGGCAGCACCAGGGGTAAGGCCACCACAGACTCCAGCAGGAACTTTAATCGTATCTTTGAAAAAGCGAGCCAGTATGCAAAAGGAACGCCTATGATAAACAATATAAAGGTTGTAATGGTAGAAAGCTTTAAGGTTAAAAGGAGGGGCGCTGTAAAATTCATGTAAAATAGATTAGGAATTCAAAAATTATTCAGTTCTATGTACTTCTTTCCGTGGTAAATGTAACTCAAAAAATTTTCAAGTGTTCTACCAATTCTTGTGAGACTTATATGGTTCATTTTAGGATGTTTCTATTTTGTGTTAAAGACCAGGAGTGCAGCATCCGCGCAGGATACGGCTGCTGCCGAGAATTGTCAGGTGTACTGTGCATTGAACATGATATCTTGCATTCCTCTTTATTCCACCATAATCATCACATTGGAGGCCTTGATAACAGCGTAAACATCCTTACCTTCTTTTAGTTTCAGATTTTCTGCGGAGTATTTGGTAATCACCGATACAATCTCTATTCCACCTGGCAGTTCTATGTCTACTTCTGTATCGACCATACCGTGCTTAACCTGTTTGACCTTACCTTTCAAGATATTACGGGCACTGATCTTCATGACCATCCTCCTTACGAATAATGCGGAGATAGTGCCAGACCGCTAATCTCCGTAGTAACATGAGGATATCTGGATCCTAAGGGAAAAACCGTTTCCCTTTCATAGGTAATTTGATCAATTTTTATTTTAAATATTCTTAATCTATTTTGGGAGTGAATAACCATATTGAGAAAATATTTTTCCCCCTTTTTTCCCTTGCACAAATTCCAGGAATTTCCTAATACCGGGCTTATCCCTGCCTCTTTGCAACACAACATAGGCTTGTTCAAGTTTATTATAGGTTTCGGGTGGGATAATCCAATAATCTCCATCTCCTTCCATTTTTGGAGAAATGGCCTGAGACAGGGCAATAATCCCTACATCGGCTGCACCCGCTTGAACAAACTGTGCCGTTTGTGAGATATTTTCACCAAAGACCAGTTTGTCTTGAACTTTGTCCCATAATCCATAGTATCGAAGCGCCTCCTCTGCTGCCATGCCATAGGGTGCAAGTCTCTGGTTTGCAATAGCCAGCTTTTTTACTTTTGGGTCTAAAACTAAATGTAATCCTTTTCGAGGATTTAATGAAGAGTTCTTAGGTATCCAAAATACAATGCTTCCCATGGCGTAAATTTTTCTCTCACCTTTCACGGTTAAGCCTTCTTCCTCAAGACGCTCGGGATAGGTTGTATCAGCTGAGAAGAATATATCAAAAGGTGCGCCCTGTTTTATCTGCGCAAAAAAATTGCCAGAAGAACCATAAGATATCTCAACATCGATAGTGGGGTTTTCTTTCTCAAAATCTTTGCAAATCTCATCCATAGCATGAGTCAAATTAGCGGCTGCAGCAACCAGTATCTTTTCATCTGCCCGGACTTTATTGGAAAAACAAATCATCAAAAACATCACTACTGTGCATAGCCGCAACCATGTAACCTCCCTCTTTCCCCTCCTTGCGAAGGAGGGGAAAGAGGGGTGGTAAAATACTTGCCAAAAGAAGAAGTTTTTATAGTGTAATACTTTCATTTGCTTCATGACTATGCTTCCTTTGATAATATTAATTCCGTTGATTTTACAATTGCCGTTACCTCATCGCCGGGGCGAATGTCCATATCTTTCAAAGACGTGTTTGTAATAATGGCGTGGAGCATATCTCCCTGGGATTCCACAAAGACCTTTGATAAAACGTCTCCCTGAATAATCTGCCTTACCACCCCTTTAGCCCTATTCCTTGCGCTCAACATACCAGAAATTGATTTTGCGAGCATAATATCCGTACCTTTAATGATCACAAAAATACTGTCACCCACCGAAA
>JAGWZR010000193.1 GCA_018968795.1 Planctomycetota bacterium
TCGATCTGGGTATGGGAGTTGGTCCATATTCTGGATAGGAGGACGGGGATTAAAAACAATCTTTCCGTTTCTATCCCTGAAAGACAGTCCCAAAATATTCATTCCATCGGGAAAACAATTTCCCACCCCCCCGTCCCCCCCTTAGCAAGGGGGGGGAAAAGGGGGGGTATTTTCATCCTCTTTTCTTGGTTTACGGCTCGTGAAATTTCCCGATGTAATACCCTTTTTACCTAAAATATGTTTTGCAAGGTCAAGGGTAGTAAATTCAGGTTCACCAACAGTCACTGAATCGATGAATGGAAAATCAGCAAGAATTTTTTTATAGGCAAAGGTGGGGTAGTAACCATAGAGGTTGATGTGTGCTGTTAAATTCGTCGTTTTCAGTGCAGACAGCATATTAAATATATCCTGCGTCCTTTCCCATAAATACACGGTATGAACGCATAAAAGCAGGAAGGATTTTTTTGAGAGATACGCAACTGTTTGCTCTTTTGACCAATCATGGAGATGGGCATTGATGATTTCTGGCTCTATACTATTTTTCCGTAATACTGATGCAATATAGCCGGTAAATAGACAGGCAGAGAGTGGAGCATTGACTACGTCCTCAAACCGCTCAGGATTCGAAGGGCGTGGGGGTTCGAGTAATACAATCGACAAGGCAACAAATCCTTTTGAAATTTACAATAATTACTACTAGATTGATAGTCAATGAATCTATATCCGAAAAAAGGGAGTCCAAAAAATATGTGCCAAGTCCTTCAGCCTGTTTCTCGTAAAACCAATAACCATCTATTCAATCTTGACTCGCTGAAGAAAGTATTTTGATTTTCATGAAATCTTATTTCTGATTTCTTGATTCGGTTAAGGGCTTCTCCAATAATCTCAAAATCTCTCTCAACCGCTCTTTGTGTAACTGGACTATTTTGATATGCCTTGAAATCCATTTCATGAGTAAATCTCTGTATCTCTTCTGCTGCATGGAGGATGTCGATAAGGTTTTTAAGTATCTCATCGTTCATAGATGACAGTCCTTGTTTTGTCGACTGATTTCTTGAAAATGGGATTTCTGAATGGTTTGTCGACAACAAGATCGACTTTCCGTTTAAATATTTTTTCCAGTTGTTCTTTTAATTCAAAGTATTTATCAAAAAGATCAATGTTTTCATTCGAATCAAAAAGTACCAGCACATCCACATCGCTGCTTGGTGTAAAATTTTGAGTCAAAACAGAGCCGAAAAGATCAAGACGTTTTATAGGCAATACTCGACAAACGCGTTCAATTTTAGGTCTTAGTTTTAGAAGATTAATCATAAGAATAATATCACTCAATTGGTTGCTATCATAACATCGATAACTGTTTTTTAATGCATTAAGAATTATACAATATCTCTTGACGCCTAACGCTCTTCGTTCCGTAGAGACAGCAAGGCATACAACCCGCAGGTCGGATGCTCGAATTTGTCAATTTAAAGATTTGACCCCCTTCGCTTTCCCCAGCCCACCGCGATCCGCTCAGCGGATCGCGGTGGCTGGAGCGTATAGTTAGATTTCAAAATTGCGCTCTTTCAGTTCCTCACAAGCCCCGTCCAATCCTGGAAACAATGAACCTGCGGTGATACCCATGTAGCTAAGTTCGCGAATCACTTGTTTACGCTCGCGAACCGGTAAATCAATCGCGGAGAGGTACTTCTTGTCCTTGGATTCCTTGGACTTGATATAGGATTCGATGTCGTCAACGTTCGTAACTGTCGAGGCCGCCTGCTGCGGAATCATTCGCTCGTTTTCAGTTGCCATGAACTCTCCAATTGACAGATGAAGTACCGGAATAATTAAGTTGGACACCTGATCCCAGTCGGCTCTCCACTGTGCTTGATCGAATACCAGAATCCTCACCTTTTCTGTTGAATCAGCTAAGGATGCCTGTTCGTTCGAGATGCTGCGATATGCAAAGAAGGCTGCGACGTATGGAGAGTATGTCCAATCCAAGAGGGGCGTAGGATAGCCATGGTGTTGAACCAAGTTGAAAAAGGCTCCATTCTCATCTGGGATTTCTAAATTGAAGACATGCTTAGTCCTTGCGCTGAGATGCTTATGCAGGGATTGAACGTCTTCGCTGAGGAATCTGGTCAGATCAGCCCGCCCAGCACGATGAAACGATGTTCGCAGTCGCCACGGTTTGTTCTGCCCACGAAATAGGTATCGCCTTCCTTCCAAGCTAGTTACGTACTCTTTGAAAGCTCTCCATTCCTTGTTTAGCGCGACAAGCTCAGAAGGCTCATCTGCCCTAGACCGTGGCAACACGCAGATACCTCTCGCCCCGATATCCGTTGTCCACGACAATGTGAGAGACTCGCTTCCCAACGAGCCAGTTACATCTGCGTGCTTAGAGAAGGCGATGTTCTCCGGGTAGTGACTCTTAACGCTATCCCACGAAGCGACTATTCCGGAAAGGGGATCGATTGGTAGTATCACGTCCGTGCGAAACTGGAAGTTCTTATCCTTGTTGTGGGTCCTGAAGGACGCAGCCACGCTAGGAAGCGTTTTGTTTTTCTCGTGAAGGTAAGTGGCTCCCTGATAGTAGGACAAACGTTCATCGATATTGACGATGATCCTCCCCTCACTTGTGCCGGTGTAGTTACCTATCCACTGTCCCTTCATCTCTTGGGCCTGCCTATCATTTGAAATCTAACATAGATTATACCGCCTAAACGCGGTAATAAATTACAGACAGACATTGTTGATTTTCGCGTCGTGCGTCGTAAATGTAGATAATTCAACTTGTTTTGTCAATGATATTTTACTATTGAAACGCAAAATACGGAAAGGGAGTTACTCCATGAAATTACTTGATCAGGTGCGTAATATGATTCAAAAAAAGCATTATTCGATGCGTATCGACAGCGCATGTTAATCTGTGTGGAACAGTATATCTTATTCCACAAAAAATGCCACGTTTTAACAATTGATTCCTATACTTTCTATGTTCAGGAAATTTCAAATACACTTTTTGTCATTCTGTGTGGATTGAGGAATCTAATTTAATGTTAAGGAAATTCAATATCGTTGTGGGAATGAGGCATTTGCCAGTATTAAACACACCCCTAAATCCCCTCTTGAGAGAGGGGACTTTTGCTCTCCCCTCTAAAAAGAGGGGCCGGGGGTGTGTTTTATGGAACAATTGCTTTGCCGCTATATTTGGCCATAAAACAAAAGCCGCCGAAGGACGAGTTTAATTGTTTTATTACACGAGACTGCTAATCCTCTTGAGATGGAGCAATTCGTCTTGTGCGCTTTGTCTCGCCCCGGCGACGCTTAGTCTCTAACCAGCGCTTCTTCGATGTGAGCGTTGGTCTTGTTTTACGGCGAAGTTTAGGCTTTTCCGCAGCCTTGCGTATTAACTCTACCAGTCTGTCGGTGGCGTCCTGACGGTTTCGTTCTTGGGTGCGAAACCGCTGGGCGTTGATGATGAGTATGCCGTCCTCGGTAATTCGCTTGCCAGCAAGATGAATGAGATGTTCACGCACTTCATGAGGAAGGGAGGGAGAGTTATGTGCGTCAAAGCGTAGCTGTACGGCCGTGGCGACCTTGTTGACATTCTGCCCGCCCGGACCAGAGGCGCGGATGAACTCCTGGTGGATTTCGCTTTCATCAATTGCGATGGCGCGTGTGATATAAATCATGCCCCTTAGCTTACCTTCGACCAGTAGCATAGTCAAGAGCGATGCTTCGTAGTCACGCCAGGAGTTTCTATGTCATTATTTGTTGCCAGTTCAAAGGATTTTAATTTTCACTGATTGTTACCTTCTTCATCGTATCGCCCTGTCGAATTGCGTTGACTACGTCCTGACCATTGACTACCTTGCCGAAGACCGTATGCTTGCCGTTGAGGTGCGGCTGTGGTGCGTGTGTGATAAAGAACTGACTGCCGTTGGTGTTTGGCCCGGCATTAGCCATAGAGATAACGCCCGTTTCATGCGCCAGGGGATTGTCTTTTACCTCGTCTTCAAATTTGTAACCGGGGCCGCCTCTACCGGTGCCCGTGGGATCGCCGCCCTGGATCATGAAGTTGCTGATTACGCGGTGGAATGAGATCCCATCGTAAAAGCCCTCTCGAGCCAGAAAAACGAAATTGTTAACTGTTTTAGGAGCGTGTTTTGAGTAAAATTCTATCTCGATTGCGCCCCTGTTAGTCTCGATCGTTGCACGGTAGGTCTTCTTGAGATCGATCTGCATTGCTGGCGGACTGCTCCACATCTTGGACATAGGTAACTCCTTCCTCGTAAATTTATATCTCGTGTATTCGAACTCTTGCCCATATAGGCTGTTTGATTATATCACCTCAAAATTCCTAACACAACATCAATAAGATTTCAATGACTAATGCCATTTTTATCGAAAGGAGAACATTAATATGAGGGGGGGATTACCTATTTTTTACTCCGAACCTCTTGCGATTGGGTGTTCTGTGTTGGCGATCCACTCGCTCCATGAGCCAGCGTACAAACGGGCTTTTTCCAAACCAGCATGTGCTAGTGCAAGTAAGTTATGAGTTGCGGTGACGCCAGAACCGCAGTAAAAGACTGCACGTTCGGGTGGTACGCTGCCAAGGAGATTTTGAAAGCGCGCTTTCAATTCCTCCGGTGGGAGAAAGAGACCATCCGAATTCAGATTGTTTGCAAAGGGGGCAGATAGAGCGCCGGGAATATGACCAGCGATTGAATCAATTGTCTCGTTCTCCCCACGATAGCGGTCGGCGCTGCGAGAGTCGAATAAGCGGAAATTAGGATTGTCCATGACGTTCAAGACATCATCAGCGCTAAATAGCAAATCGTCTCGAATTCGGGGAGTAAAAAC
>JAGWZR010000004.1 GCA_018968795.1 Planctomycetota bacterium
GCGGTGGATAAATATCCCAGAAGCGAGGCTGCTCCGGAGGCGCAATATTGGTTTGGCGTTTCAGAATACAAGGCAGCCCATAATGTGGATGCGTTGTTAAGCGCGTGGAGAAAGATTAAGAAGGATTATCCCAATAGTATTTGGGCCAAGAAGGTGTCGTTTGTAAAGGAATGATTTTGGGCTCTTTAGATTTTTCAATGGGGGAGCTCCTTATTATATCCTTATCCCTCAATCCTCGTTCATGGATGGGGATTGAGGGGGATTAAACACCCATGCAATTTCTGAAGAATCGATTATTTTAAGCCTCTTGTAAATTGATAAATTTGGGAAGCTTGGCGGATTTGTAGCTGATGAGCGACCGCAGGAGTTTTTCAGGATCATGAGAGGCTATAATCAGATGACGATGATTTTTCTGTATGAAACCTTCCTCTAGCACTTGATTTATAAACTCCAGCAGTAAATCAAAGTATCCTTCTACATTGAGTAGTCCAATTGGCTTTGCATGTAGTCCCAGTTGCGCCCAGGTGAGAATCTCAAAAAACTCGTCAAAGGTGCCAAAGCCGCCCGGCATCGCAATAAAGGCGTCGGATAATTCCACCATCATTGCCTTCCGTTCATGCATACTCGATACCAATCGGAGATCAGTCAGTCCAGTATGGGCAAATTCTTTGGAAGACAGGGCGTGAGGAATTACACCGATGACCTTGCCCTTTTCTTTTAAGACAGCATCTGCGATGATCCCCATTAAACCAATACTCCCGCCGCCATAGACGAGTCCCATGCCTTGCGATACGATAGCCTTGCCAAGTTGTTGGGCAAATTCCGTATACACCGGACGTGTGCCAGGGCTGGATCCACAAAACACACAGATGCGTTTTATTGTATTATCAGGTGAAAATTTCTTTTGTGGCAAATTTCTTTATCCTTCTGAATTCCCGTATATGAAAATCTCCATGACTTTCCATCCGCTTAATAGAGGTTGGGAAGAATTAAGGCAAATAATTTGGTAGTTGCCATGCTGCACCAAGGAATTATCGTACGTTTCATTGCGTGGGATTGCTTACATTTTTATCCCAGTTTTATATAAGGTATTCAGGATATTCATGGCAAGTTCCATGGCTTGAGGCTTTGAGAGTAACAATTCATAATCATCGGTGTCTTTTTCCCCTTCTACGACAATCTCAATACCCTCTGCCCTTGCAACGACGATAATTTTTTTCTTTTCTTCCATGACTCTTTTCCCTTTCTTTTAATATTTATTTCATTTTATTTTTAACAATTTGCATCTTCAAATGGGCGATAGAACCGCTTGGATTCAAGTCTTTAGGACACACCTCCTGACAATTAAAGACTGTATGGCAACGCCACACACCATCCTCGCCATTTACAACCGCCAACCGCTCTTCAATTGCGCCGTCTCGCGTGTCTGACACAAACCGATCCATATTCAGCAGGGACATAGGTCCGAGATACTTTTCATTCGATGCTGTAATAGGACACGAGGAATGACAGCATGCGCATAGGATACAATCAATCAGGGCGTCTATCCTTTTTCTTTCATCAGGACACTGTATCTGTTCTCCTGTTGTTGATAATGGTTTGCCAGGCATTAAGTAAGGTTTTATTTGCTCATACTTTTCCCAGAAGGGTTTCATGTCAACAAACAGGTCTTTTAGAATGGGCATATGGGCGAGAGGACGAATTGTGACGGTATTTGATTTAAGTTTTGAAACTAGCGTGTTGCATGCCAGGCGATATTTTCCGTTAATATGCATTGCACAAGAACCACAAACCGCAGCCCTGCAAGAAGACCGAAAAGCAAGGGAGTTATCCAATCGCTGCTGAATATGAAAGAGACCCTCCAGCACTGTCAGGTCTTTCCTGATAAAGGGGATTTCAAATTCCTGGAAATACGGTTTTTTATCGTTATCCGGATTAAAACGAAAAATATTAAAAAGAATGTTTTTGTCATTCATTTAAATTTTTAACTATGCAATGCTTTGCTGTGTATTTTTTCATTCGAACAAGGCATCCACGAAGGCATCCGGGTTGAATTTCTCTATGTCGTCTGCTTTTTCGCCTAATCCAACAAATTTTACAGGGATGTCTATTTCATTGCGCATGCCCAGCACAAATCCACCCTTTGCTGTGCCGTCTAACTTGGCCAAAAATATTCCTGTAACATCCACGAATTGTTTAAACATCTTTGCCTGGGAGATTGCATTTTGTCCGGTAGTGGCGTCGAGCACCATCAAGACTTCATGGGGCGCACTTGGAATTTTTTTGGAAATAACCCGTTTAATCTTACTCAGCTCATTCATGAGATTCTCATGGGTATGAAGGCGTCCAGCGGTGTCCACAATTAATACATCAATACCCCGTGCAATACTGGCTTCCAAGGCGTCATAGGCCACTGCTGCAGGGTCTGAACCGGTTTGATGTTTCACTATCTCAGCTCCGATACGCTTGCACCAAATATCAAGCTGATCAACGGCGGCAGCCCGAAACGTATCGCTTGCTGCAACCATGACCCTTTTGCCATCCTTAATAAAAATGTTAGCAAGTTTTGCTATGCACGTGGTTTTACCTACGCCATTTACCCCGACAACCATAATGACCGTAGGGGGATTGGGGGCGTAGTTAATATCGATTTGCGAAGAAGACCGGAGACTTTCTTTCAGTTTGCCTTTTATGAAATCATGTATCTGTGATGCCTCAGTTATTGTTTTTGATTTCCATGATTCGCGTATTTCTTGTATTAATTTTTGTACTGATTTTGCGCCAATATCAGCGCCAACCAGAATGTCCTCCAATTCTTCAATTACTGACTCATCGACCTTTCTCCTAAAGAGATTTTTTAACCGAGACCAAAAACGACTTCTGGTTTTCTCTAAGCCCTTCTTTAACTTTTCGGACGAAGCTATCGGTTGCTGCTCGACCTCTTTTTTTGCAACGATGGGTTCTGGAGGGGACGAAACGGGTTTTTTGGTTAAGACTGCTGGAGTTTGCCTTTCAATGTCGTCTTTAACCGTGGCGATTTTGGGTGAGGCTGGAACGGGTTTTTTAGGTATAACAGGAATTTGGACTTCAGCAGTATCCTTAACAACGATGCTTTCTGGTGAAGCTGAAACTCGTCTCACAGAAGTCTCTTTGACAGCAGGGGTTTTTGGAGCGATTGGGACGAGTTTTACCGTATCGCCTTCCATAACGACAGTTTTTGGCGTTTCTACGGTGAAATTTTTTAATCGAGACCAGAAGCGGGCTCGTGGTTTCGCTGCGTCATTCTTTAGTTTTTCGTCGGTTGTTTTTGTTTGAAATTGTTCCATGCTAGGTTATTATCTCCTGTGAATTCTCACCAATAAGCGGTTTAGAACATTATCTGCGATGTTTGTGTCGGGTGTGTTTTGAAAATAGTTGTAACTTTTCAGATTTGTTGTCATTCTTCAATTAATGAACCGCTTACTTTAGGACATTTTTGTTTAAGCTTGCAAACGAGGTCGCCTGGTATGGCTACTTTGGCAATAGGGGTATCCATTTTCCTTTCACCATGGAAATCGGAACCGCCAGTAACAGCCAGGTTGTACTTCTTTGCTATCTTTAGATACTTTTCAACGGCCTGTGGAGTGTGCGAAGGATAGTATACCTCAATCCCTTGCAATCCGTACTTTACTAAGTCCTTGATGACATGATCTCTTTGGGTTAGGCCGGGATGAGCAAGAACTGCTACTCCATGGGCGCCCATGATTAATTCAATTGCCTGTTGCGGGGTCAAAGTTTTTTTAGGAACATATGCCGGGCCATTATCTCTTATGTATTTTGAAAATGATTCTACAATAGTATTGCAATAACCATGTTTCAATAAAGTTTCTGCCACATGCATACGTCCCGGAGAGCCTTTTCCTGCAAGCGTCAAAATCTCTTGAGCGTCAATATTGACATTGAGTTTACGGAGTTTTTCTACCATTGCATAAATACGATTTATACGATCTTCGCGAGCCTGTTTTATCATTTTTTGTAATGAGCTGTTATTGATATCAATAAAATATCCGAGCATGTGAATTTCCGAAGGGCTGAGATATGCAGAGAGTTCTATGCCAGGAATGATATGGAGATTTCTTCCTTTTCCGTAACGGCAGGCAATCGTGATACCGTCAATGGTGTCATGATCCGTGATGGAGATCGTTGAGACGCCGAGCTTAATGGCCTCGTCAACAACCTCTTCTGGCGTCATCATACCATCGGAATAGTCTGTGTGTATATGCAGGTCTGAAGTTCCATAATCAATATCAATTTCCGATTTTATATCCTCAATAATAGATACACGTTTATTGTTCTTTAATTTCCCATTTCCAAACTGGGTATAAATCTTGTCCAAAATTCCATTCACAAAAGTCCCCGAATTTTTCGTGCTAAATTTTTTGGCAAGTTCTATGGCCTCGTTAATTGAAACCTTTGGCGGGATATCGTTTCGGTGCAATAATTCATAGACCCCCAGCCGCAGAATATTTTTGTCAATAATGGCCATTCGGCGCAATTCCCAATGTTCTGTAACGCTCGAGATTTTTTCGTCGATTTCTTTAACCTTAGACCGGCAGCCGTTGACGAGCGATATGGCAAACTGATATATATCATCCTTTTCGTTGCTTTTCTTGCAAAACGCATCAATGTCATTGATAATTTCGTTGCCGCGCAGGTCAAGCTGGTAAAGGGATTGAAGGGCAAGTTCACGAGCAATCGTTCTGTTACGCATGGAATGTTAGGTTTAAAATAAGAACAAGTGAAAAATGAAATGGCCTTGTTTCTGTCAAGGTTATTCTTAATTAAGAAGTCGGTGGGTGATGGGTAGAAATATAAACAAAATACGTTATTGTTTTTTGACTGTTTTTACACCGACTTGTATTTGGTCAAAAAGATTTACCATTTCTATGGCTGATAAAGCAGCCTCTGCTCCTTTGTTTCCAGTCTTTGCGCCTGCGCGGTCAATAGCCTGTTCCAAAGTCTCTGTTGTTATAACACCATAGATCGTGGGGACGCCAGTCGATAATCCAACGTGTGTAATACCTTTGGCCGATTCGTTCGCAACGAAGTCAAAGTGGGGCGTTTCTCCTCGGATAACAGCGCCAAGGCAAATTAAGGCATGATATTTACCGCTTTGTGCAATCTTAAGGGCAGCGGCTGGTATCTCATAGGAGCCGGGTACCCAAAAAACATCCACATCTTCTTTTTTTACACTATGCCTGATAAGTTCGTCGATTGCGCCTTCTAATAAACGTTTTGTTATAAAATTGTTAAATCGGCTAACAATAATTCCAAAAATCTTCCCACTGCCAATTAAGTTTCCTTGGAATTCAATACCCATAAAATAACCTCCTCTTTGGGTTTTCTGCCGAAATTTTGATTATCCCCTGCTTCCTTGAATCATGGACGAAATTCGTTTTAATTAGGGAAATAGTAGCATATACCCATACATCTTTCAAGGTTTTTCTATTGAGCGAAATTCTTTGGGTGGAATTGTTTCTTGTAATCTTATAATTATATTGTATGATAAATCCGCAAATTTTTGTAACGGTTCGGGAGAAAAAATAATCGGTAAATGAGGTTTTTCCGGTGACAGAGACAGAAGAAACAACTAGCGAAATTGAGAATATAAGGATGCCGTTGGGCGTGCATTTAGAAGAGTTGCGCCGCAGGGTTGTTTATTCAATAGTTGCTATTATTTTTTGCTTTATATTGTGCTGGTTTTTTAAGGTGCAAATACTCGATATAGCTAAAAGACCCCACAAAATCGCCATGGAAAATAGTGGTCTTTCAACAGAGCTGCAGGTACTGAGTTATCAGGAGGGGTTCTATGCCTATATGAAGCTATGTTTTATTACCGCGGTTTTTTTAGCATACCCATTTATCATTTACCAGATATGGAAGTTTGTGAGCGTTGGACTTTATAAAAAAGAGAAAGGGTATGTGATCTTATTTCTTCCTATTTCATACGTGGCATTTGTGGTTGGCGGGCTTTTTGGGTATTTTTTGCTAATTCCCTTTGGCCTGCAATTCCTGATTGGCATCCTAGGTCCCGGCATACAACCCATCATCACCATGCAGCAGTATGTCTCGTTTGTTTTCATGCTGACAGTAGCATTGGGACTCGTATTCCAGTTACCCTTAATCATGCTGCTGCTCTCAAAGATTAGGTTTATTACTCCTGACAAATTTATTGCATGGAGAAAATATGCCATTTTGGTAATATTCATTATCGCCGCCGTGGTTACACCACCCGATCCCTTTACGCAGATCATGACTGCCATTCCCATGCTCGTCCTCTATGAATTGGGAATACTCATTGCAATGCCTACAAAGAAGGGATTTGTATTCTTAGGCGCTATCGTGGGAGCTGGCGCGATTGCTCTGGCAGGGGTATATTTTTATCTAACACATAAAGGCGGCGAGATCGACCTCGTCAATGCTCAGGGAGATGTCCAAATTTTGTATCCAGAAGGCAAGGCGTGGAGGCAGGTATCAAACCGTACCAGTTTTCAGACAGGCATTACCCTAAAAACAAGCAGCAAAGGGAAAACGGCCTTATCAACAAAAAAAGGTGTGAATGTGGGTTTGGACGAAAATACTGAGGTGTATTTTATTGATCCCTTGAAGATACATCTGAAAGCCGGTCAAATCCTCGTTTCTCTAAAAGAATCCGGGGTACCATTAGAAATTCATACACCCAATGGACGGATACGAACGAACAAAGGCACTTTGAACGTTCTGGCAAAAGATTTTGTTACCATTGTGACAGCCGTGAAGGGCGATGCTACGTTGTTGTTGGAAGGAGAAGAGAAGAAGTTGCTGGAAGGACGGCAACACAAGATGTCCATTGGTGGAGAACCGGTAGATATCGGGACTATCATCAACTGGTCTGAGGGTGTATTAACCAGACCTGATACGAAAAAGTAACGATGGCGTTTTTCTGGCGAGTAAGAAACAATAATATCTCAAGGATGGTTAGTTGAACAATTTTTTCACAAGCATTGTGCCGTAGCTTCCCCTCGGCAGGAAGAATTTCAAAGTTAACTTCTTCTCTCCACCGTAGATTTCATCCTCTGAATAATCAAACGACAAATACTCGGGGATTATAATTGCCTTTCTACCTGCGCCTTTGAAGAATGCCTGCCTTATTTTTTCTTATGTTGAACAGTGAAGCTTTTAACTCGTTATCTGATAAAACCTCTGAGTAGAATATTCCGGTAAGATCGTCAGGTATTTTATTTCTAGACATTAAACATCGTGCCTCCATCGAGCGAAACATCATATCCTTTTTATCCTTCGATAGGCTTGGTGATGAATGTCTTCTTTAGAAGCACTTCCTTGTCCCTTTCGATTTGAGTCTTTAGCTCATCCACCGTTTTGAAAGACATTTCGTCTCGTATCTTAAAAAGAAATTGTACCTCCATGTCTTTTCCATAAAGAGATTCTTGAAAATCGAGGATATGCACTTCGATCTCCAGCGTTTCGTCTTCACTGGCAAAGGGTTCTCTTGCAAATGTAGGTCTCAAACCGATGTTGGTCAATGCCAGATAATCTTGTCCTCCCCAACGAACCCTTGTGCCGTAAACACCGCGTGGCGGTCTAACCTCGTGATGCAGGTTCAGATTAGCAGTTGGATACCCCAGCGTTTTACCCCTGCCAGACTTCTTCACCACCGTTCCCATGATGGAAACGGGTCTGCCCAGCATCCCTTCCGCTTTTTCCAATGCGCCTTTTAGAATAGCCTCTCGGATGGCAGTACTGCTAATCACATGACCGCGGTACAGTACTGGTGGGCATTCGTATACTTCAAACCCGTATTTATCTGCTAATTTACGAACGAGCGTTATATTGCCCCTGCGGCCTTTTCCGAAGTGACAATTGAATCCCAGCACAATACATTTTGCACCTAACCAGCAGACCAGTATTTCGTGGATGAAATCCTCGGCGGTCATTTGTGCAAGTTTCTGATCGAACGTGAGCACGACGGCGAGATCGACCCCCAGACGTTTAAACAAGGTCAATCTATGTTGCAGAGAGGTGAGAAAGGAGGGTGGGCGGTTTTCAGTAATATTTTTTGGATGACGGTCAAAGGTAATTACGACTGACTCGCCTTTTTTCTCCAGGGCATAATGACGTATCGTATCGATGATTTTTTTATGTCCGAGGTGTACGCCGTCGAACATCCCAATAGTAGCGACGGGGTAATGAAGTTTCTTGGTTAATTCCTTAAGGTTATAAATCGTTTCCAAGAGTTACTCCCTGTAAGGGTAATATGGCATTGCGTAGATTAATGGTTTTCCGTGAAGAGATATTGAATGTAAAAACAGGCGAATTGCCTTTGTTTTTCATGGTCTTGATGCTTCTGTTGCAAGTTGAACGGTTGCTTTCCTGGCGTGAAAAAAGTTTGATACTGTAAAATAAACCAGCTTCTATAGTAAATGTTATAAACCTGCTCCCATAGCTTTGTCAGGGCTTGCCCTGACAGGTTCAGGAATAAGTTGACGTGTGGATGTTATCGCGAATGGAGCGTTACGACCCCCAAATCCCCATTGTTAATGGGGACTAAGGGGGTTGTTTCCCGTTTTTAAAGGGAAATTCCATAGATGACAACTTTCTTTTAGCGTTTACTATAGTTTATTCTAGTGCAATGTCCCATTAAAAGCTTTACCAATTATTGGTTGAGGTATACCGTACCTCTTCAGACTTTATTGGAATTTTGTGTATATTTCTGCATGTCGGGCGATATCTGCCTGCCAGTCAGCCATGAAGGTTTCTTGTTTTTCATACAGGTACCGCTTGGTCAGGCTTTCTTTGTCTTTTTCAAACGCCGTTTTATCCGCAGATTTTTTATCGAACAACTCAATAATATAACATGCCTTTTCTCCAGATGTCTCTATAGCAATCCCCAATTGTCCCGGTTTTAGCTCAAATGCCTTTTTTGCCACATTGGGTCTATCTTCTTTGAGTGCTTCGATGTATCGGGAGTCTTTGTTGAAAAGTTTCATGGGACGAGCAATATAATCAGTTTCATACATGGGAATATCCCTTACTCCACTTTCCATCTTAATTGACTTTGCCATATCGTTAAGGGGAATGCTCTTGGAGGCGCCTGCATATTTCTCGGCAATTTCTTTTGCCTTGAGCAGTCCCTTTTCCAATTTGAGATCGTTGATTACTTCATTTTTGATCTCCTCCAGCGGTGGCGCTGAGGATGGTTTTTTATCAAGGACCTGGAAAATTACCTTACCTTCGACAAAATCAAAAGGAATGGAAGGTTCATATTTATTCCTATCAAATGCTGCTTGGACAATCTGGTCTGAACCGGGAAACAATTCTAGAAAATCATTCTCGGTAAGAAATTCATTTTTTGACTTTTTACCTTTTGGAATTTCGTACGCTATTTTATACTTAGTTGCCAAGTCCTTGAAATTAGGGCGTTCTGCCTTATCCATGTTCTCGTAAATTTCTTCGTCTGCCTTATTCATAACTTCAGGAGCCTTTCCCATTGCCCTTTGTCTCGCAAGCGCCTTTTGGATTTCCCCTTTCACCTCGGTAAAGGGTTTATAGTTAGTTGTCGCCTTTTTCTCTTGATCTTTGCTCTCGGCGGTAGCATCTTTTTTCTTGTTTTTCTTAGTGTCAGAAGACATATCTTTGTCCTGGGACTTATCATCTTTTGTATCTTCAGATTGAGAGGCTATTGATGTAATTTTAAATTGCTCTTTATTGTCCTCATAATATTTTTTCATTTCCTCTTCTGTAACTGACACCTGCTTTTCCAAATCGTCATATCTTGCAATCAGGCATTCTATCTTAACCCTTTCAGGAAGCTTGTAGCCTGGTTTTTCGGAGTTTATATTGTATTCATTGTTTTTATGCTTTTCATAAAAGGCATAAATTTCATCCTCACTAATATTAACCGAATCCAAGAAATCTTTTGCCTTTAGAGTAAGTCCCTTGAACTTCACCTGTTCGTTTTCTATGGAGTATTTTTGCCAGAGTTCGTCCGTTGTTATTTTTATGGACATTCGTGTCATAGAATCCAGTTTCTCGACAAGCAAGGCTTCCTTTAATGTGGCTTCTATCTGGTTCTGGTTAAGCCTGAAGGTACTACAAAGAAATTGTATAAGCCCAGCCCTATCAATGTTTTCTACCCCGCCAAATATTTGAAGAGCGAGTCTTAAAACACCTTCTTCAATCTCTTGCGATGTTACCATAATTCCCAACCGCTTGGCTTCCTCCACAAACATGAACTGCTTCCAGACTAAGGAGACAATAGATTCCTTTGCCTGCGAGAAGAATAATCGCTGCCATCGTCCCACCATGTCCGCAAACTCGTCTTGAGTAATCTTCCTGCCGTATATCTTTGCTATTGGCTTTTTAGGGATCATTTCCATGACGGAATATCCGATTCCCCACACAAACATTGCAAAGATCATGACAATATAAACCGTCTTTTGATGCCTTCTGAACCAAGAACTCGAAACCATATCTCCCTCTTAATCGAATACGCTCAATAGTAAAAGTGAAAATAAGATAGAAAAAAGCTATTCTATCTATAAATTTTATAATTATCAAATGGTTTTTTATAATCTATAATTAATTTATCTACAAAAACAAGGGCAATAAATACCAGCCTTGCATAGTTTGTTGATGTGGGGCGATATTCTCAATTTTTTAGATTCAGGGAGTGTGAAAATCATGGAATGGGAAACGTTCTGTATGTTTCATTTTGTTTGCGGTAATAAAGACCACAATAAAAAAAATGTCTTGACTCCGTTTATAACCTCTGTTTAAATTCTTTAATTTTGAGATTAGTAAATGGCCAAAGCTAAAAAAAATATGGTAATTGTAGAGTCTCCAGCCAAGGCAAAGACTATTGGCAAGTTTCTCGGCCCATCTTTCTTTGTTCGTTCATCGATGGGACACGTAAGAGACCTGCCAGAAAGAAAATTATCTGTTGATGTAGAAAATAATTTTACGCCTGAGTATAAAATAATCCCCAGTCGGAAAAAGCTCGTTTCGGAATTGTTAAGTGAGTCTAAGAAATCAGATACAGTTTACCTGGCTTCCGATCTTGATCGTGAGGGAGAGGCGATTGCCTGGCATTTATTGCAGGCGCTTGAAGTACCTGAAGAAAAAGCGAAGCGTGTTACTTTCAATGAAATCACAAAAGACGCTATTCTGGAGGCATTTAAGCATCCTGGCCCAGTTAATATGGCCAAAGTCAATGCCCAACAGACGCGCAGGATACTCGACCGCCTTGTGGGCTACAAGATAAGTCCTCTACTCTGGAAGAAGATTACCAAGGGACTCAGCGCCGGCCGCGTTCAGTCCGTTGCAGTGAGGCTTATCGTAGAACGTGAAAAGGAAATCAAGGGATTTAAACCACAAGAGTACTGGAAAATTACTGCTGAATTAAAAACTGCTACAGAGGATACAGAAAAAGCCAAGGATGCTAAGACCTTTAATGCCATCCTGCAAAAATTCAATAATGAAAATGCCGAGATAAAGAATGAACAACAGACCAAAGACATTGTTCAGGAACTTCAGAGGTCAGAGTATATTGTCGCTGACGTAAAGAAGCAGACAAAGCGCAACAATGCCCCCCCTCCCTTTACTACGAGTCTTTTACAGCAGCAGGCATCCACGCGGTTACACTTCAGCGCAAAAAAAACAATGCTCATTGCCCAACAGCTTTATGAGGGCATTGCTATTGGCACAGAAGGTATGGTTGGACTTATTACCTACATGAGGACTGATTCTTTTCGTATTTCAGAACAGGCATTAACACCCTGCCGGAAACTCATTGCAGATAAATATGGCGGAAATTATTTACCTGAAAGACCGAATGTGCATGCATCTGACAAAAAAGGAACTCAAGGTGCTCATGAAGCTATCCGACCCACTGCGGTGGAATATACGCCTGAGTCCATAAAAAACTTTTTAACAAAAGATCAATATAGACTTTATGAATTGATATGGAATCGATTTGTTGCAAGTCAGATGAAACCAGCAGTCTATGCCGTAACGGACGTTGAAATCATTTCAGGACGATATACTTTTAAGGCCAGAGGGCGAGAGCTATTATTTGATGGCCATACCCTTATTTCAGGGCATGAAATGGAAAAGGATGAGCAAATCCTTCCGCCTTTGATAAAAGACCAGAAACTTGAATTAATAGAATTATTGCCCTCTCAGCACTTTACACAACCGCCTCAGCGTTTTACCGAGGCGTCTCTTGTGAAAACGCTGGAAAAAATGGGAATAGGAAGGCCCAGCACGTATGCCGCTATCATTTCCACAATACAAGACCGAGGATACGTTAAACAGGAAAAGCGGGCTTTTTACGCAACGGAATTGGGAACACTGGTTACCGAAAAGCTCGTTGAACATTTTCCTAAAATAATGGATGTAAAATTTACCTCACACATGGAGGATGAGCTGGATAAGATTGAAGATGAAAAAATCGAGTGGCTTGGTGTATTGAAAGAATTTTATGAACCTTTTAAGAATGATTTAGAAAAAGCGATGGGAGAAATGAAGAGTGTAAAGGGAACACCTGCGGAAAGTAACCAGATATGCACTGTCTGTGGGCAATCTATGGTTATACGATGGGGAAAGCACGGGAAATTTTTGGGATGTTCAGCATTCCCTCAATGTAAAAATACACTTCCCTTGGACGAAAAGGGAGAACCTGCGCTGCCCGAAACTACTGACCAAAAATGTGAAAAATGCGGCAGTGCAATGGTAGTTAAAACAAGCCGACATGGAAAGTTTTTGGCGTGCTCTGCCTATCCGAACTGCAAAAACACGAAATCCCTTACGGGTGAAACCTCTAAGACCGAACCCACCAACGAAAAGTGCGAAAAATGCGGCAGTCCTATGGTTATTCGATTCAGCAAGAAAGGACGCTTTCTGGGCTGTTCAGCCTATCCGAAATGCAGAAATATTAAATCCCTCCCTACTGGAGTAAAGTGCCCGAAAGAAAATTGTGGCGGAGACTTGATTCAACGTCGCTCGAAAAAAGGAGGTATATTTTTTGGATGCAGCAAATATCCCGAATGCGACTATATTACAAACGAACTACCAAGTACTACAAACACAATAGAAGAAACAAATTAAATTAGATACTTCAGTTTGCCCAGAATGTCGTTAATGTCATTCTGAAGAAGATCTTGTAGGGGCAAGTTGCACGCGACCTCTTTGAAATTCCTGCGCCTCACATTAAGCAAAACTATAGCGAGATTTCACGCTGGTTCAGGCTTGTAGCCTGAACCGAAACATTTTGGTTTAATCTGCAAAATTGAGATTGAGCCAACGAAAGAGAATTAAGGCAGGAATTATAGCGAACGTAATCAACAAGTTGGCAGTAGAGATATTAGCTTATTTACGACGCTTGCTGTAGTTGTTCAGAATTCTATTTTGAAATCTGGCATTATGCATAAATTTTATCAAGTAATTTTTACCGTATATTCGTGGATGTTATTCGTCTTACTTTGGGTCATTTCTACATTGACGGCTGTCATCTTAAGCTTGGATACAAGAGAAAAAGAAAAAGCATTCAATGCCATAGAAAGATTCTTTAGCCGCATTGCATTTAGACTATTGGGTATGCGGGTAGAAATTCAGGGCTTGGAAAACATACCCAAAGACGAACCTGTTATTTTTATCTCAAACCATCAAAGCATGATGGACATCAAACTTTCTCTCGCTTATATTCCCACAAACTTTAGTTTTATCTCAAAGGATACTGTCTTTCATATTCCCATCTTGGGGGCATACATGACGGCATCAGGTCATATCCCCATTCAAAGGACTGACGACAGAAAGGCATATGCTACCCTTTTGACGGCTGTTAAGAAACTGACCGCGAAAAAGTCACTTGTGATATTTCCTGAGGGGACGAGGAGTGAAGATGGTCAGCTTGGCGCATTCAAGAGGGGTATTTCATTAATCATTTTAAAATCGGGGAGAAGGGTTGTACCGATGGCTATTCATGGGAGTAACCAATTTATGCCAAAGCGCGGTTTATTGTCCAATCCTGAAAAGAGGTATGTTCGAATATCATTTGGCAAACCTATCGCTTTTGACAGTTCAAGGGGCGGCCGTGAATACACCATTCAGGTAACAGATAGATTGCGTGAAGAGGTATTGAGTTTGTTAGGAGCATGAGGAATAAAAAGGGATTGTCTTTTTCATTGCAATTTGTAATAATTAAGTTTCAAATTTTTGGATTAATGAATAAATGAATAATAGCGGAATTTAAATTGAGAAGTCGAGATTTACAAAAATGGTGAATAAATGAAAAAATCCTAAAAGGATAATCACTACATTCGATAACATAAACAATTTAAAAGATAAAAACTATGAAACAAAAACTAAAGGTATTTATCATAACTATTATGGCATTGCTTATCTCATTCATTGCAGTCTATTCATTCATGCGTATTTCCCATGTAATTGAAAATGTACACGGTTCCGATTTATTATGGAAATGTTTTGCAATATGGATCAAGAGTATCGTATTAACTCAAACAGTATTGGTTGTGGGTGGATTATTTTTATTTATGCTGAGGAAACCCAAAGGTACCGTATAGTTAATGACACGTTTTCTTGTTTTTATAATATTTGTTTTTGTTGTTTACTATTTGATTAGAAATAGTTTAAAGGGCAGGACAACCAAGAAAATTTCCCAGCAGCCTAAGCAGAAAAAAGAAGATGTAGTCAATACTCCTCTTAAGGAAATATCATATGTTTTTTATACAGCAGCTAAAGACGGTGATACCTGTGATATTTGTATGGCGCTCGATGGAAAGCATTTGCTTCCAGACCATAAAATGTTGCTTGATATAAAACCGCCGCACGCGGGATGTAAAAGCTCCAAAGGATGTCGTTGTAGGTTGGTGTATGTGACACAGGATGAAGAAGGGAGCAGAGAAATAGAGTCTCTTCTAAAAAGGTTTGGCGGCATGTGCGACAGGCAAACAATTGAAAGAGCGCGTGCAATATAAAATATTCTAACGGCGTTGTTTCGTATGTCTAAAGCGATTGTAGTTTTTGTAACGGCCAGCTCAATAGACGAGGCGAGAAAAATTGGGCGAACACTCGTAGAAGAGGGACTTGTTGCCTGTTGTAATATCAGTCAATCAATCGAGTCTATTTTCAAATGGCAGGGCAAGATAAACGTCGAAAACGAAGTGCTAATAATATTAAAAACAAAAGAAGACCTTTTTAATGCAGTAGAGAAACGCGTAAAACAATTACATAGCTATGAAGTTCCTGAGATTATAGCCTTACCAGTTATCCAAGGCTCGAAGAATTATCTGGATTGGATAGCGAAAGAAACTATAACACTCCAATAAATCAAAACCATCCAGGGTTATAAAAACTACCAACCACTAAAGCACAGAATTTCTCCCAGGGGAATTTCTGTTACTTCAATAAGTGTAAGTACCCTTGATTCGTAGAATAGATACCTTTTGGAGAGTTTGGCTTTTTATACAGTTGCCTGTGACACAGGCTGCTGCAACGACGCCTGTGCCGCAGCAAGTCGGGCAATGGGTACTCGAAAGGGAGAACAACTTACATAGTTCATTCCTACCTTATGGCAGAAGGCGATGGTTTGGGGGTTTCCACCGTGCTCGCCGCAGATACCCACCTTTAACGCTGGTCGTGTGCTTCGCCCTTTCTTGATCCCGATTTCCACCAGTTGACCAACGCCCTCCTGATCCAATACCTGAAACGGATCTTTCTCAAGAATCCCTTTTTGAAGGTAATCAGGCACAAAGGAACCCACATCATCACGACTAAATCCAAAGGTCATCTGAGTAAGGTCGTTTGTCCCGAAGGAAAAGAATTCGGCGTGCTTTGCAATTTTATCAGCGATCAGGGCAGCTCGTGGTAGTTCAATCATAGTGCCTACCATATACTCAATCTGTATACCCTTTTTCTGCATTACTTCTTTTGCGATTCGGTGGACACCATCTTTCAATATACTAAATTCCTGCTCAGTGCTGATAATGGGTAACATGATTTCCGTACATACGGTAACGCCTTTTTTCTTCACATTGCAGGCAGCCTCAATGATGGCCTGTACCTGCATGTCGTAAATTTCAGGATAAGTAATACCAAGGCGGCAACCACGATGTCCCAGCATGGGATTCAATTCGTGGAGCGCAGACACCTTGTCCTGCACCTCTTTAAGGCTGATCTTCATCTGTCTTGCCATTTCTTTTTGATTATATTCTTCCTGCGGCAAAAATTCATGAAGAGGCGGATCAAGGAGTCGAATCGTAACTGGGAGTCCATCCATGGACTTGAATATCTGCTCAAAATCGAGACGTTGCATGGGAAGTAGTTTCTTAAGAGCGGATGTGTATGAGTTCAATGGTTCTTTGAGTTCTTTCTTGATCTGGATTAATTCTTTCTTGAGGGCACTTACTTTGTTATTTGTTGATTTTGCCAATTCCTTCTCTATGGCTACAATCTTTGCCTTTAAGTTTTTCACGTCTGGAGAGGAGAGAATCATTTGACGGACGGAATCAATTCTGTTTTCCCCGAAAAACATGTGTTCCGTCCTGCAGAGCCCGATGCCTTCGGCACCAAATTCTCGCGCCTTTTTTGCATCCATTGGGGTATCAGCGTTTGTACGCACCTTCAATTTACGAATTTCATCAGCCCAACTCATGAGTGTGGCAAAATCTCCACTGAGACTAGGTTCTACGGTGGGAACCCGACCTAACATTACTTCGCCGCTACTGCCGTCCAAGGAGATATAATCTCCTTTTTTAATTACCTTACCATCTACCCGAAAGGTTTGGCTTTTATAGTCCACATTTAACGAACCGCAGCCCGCTACGCAGCATTTACCCATTCCCCTTGCCACTACAGCAGCGTGGGAGGTCATACCTCCGCGCGTTGTCAGGATACCTTGTGAGACGTGCATCCCGCCGATATCTTCAGGGGAGGTTTCTTTTCTCACGAGGATTACCTTTTCCTTCTTTTCAGCTAACTTTTCTGCATCTTCAGCGCTGAAAACCACTCTACCTGTAGCCGCACCTGGTGAAGCTGGAAGCCCCACAGCGATAACCTCTTTTTTAGCTTTGGGGTCAAAAGTCGGGTGTAAGAGCTGGTCTAATTGGTTAGGATCAATACGGGAAATAGCAGTTTTTTTGTCAATCAGTTCCTCTTTGACCATATCAACAGCAAACTTTACAGCAGCTCTGGTGGTACGTTTCCCGTTTCTAGTTTGCAATATGAACAACCGATTTTCCTGAATCGTAAATTCGATATCCTGGACATCTTTGAAATGGTTTTCTAAAATATTTTTATACTTAACAAGCTGTTCATAAACCTCGGTCATTTCTTTTTCAAGATCGGTAATAGGTTCTGGTGTACGGATACCTGCCACAACGTCTTCTCCTTGGGCATTGATGAGAAATTCGCCGTAGAATTTATTTTCACCCGTTGAAGGGTTCCTTGTGAAGCATACGCCTGTAGCGGAGTGGTTTCCCATGTTTCCAAAAACCATAGCCTGCACGTTTACTGCCGTTCCAAGGAGTCCTTTAATATCGTAGAGTTGTCGATATTTTACGGCGCGCGGATTATTCCATGAGGCAAATACGGCTTTAATTGTCTTCTGGAGCTGTACTTTTGGATCATTGGGAAATGATTCGCGGGTCTTTTTTTGGTAAATAGTTTTAAACTCTTCAACAATGTATTTTAATTGTTCTGCGTTCAGTTCCGTATCATTTTTTACCCGCGCCTTTTTTTTGTATTTGTCAAGAATTTTTTCAAAGTCGTGGCGTTCTACGCCCATGACGACATCGCCAAACATAGTGATAAACCGGCGGTACGCGTCCCATGCGAAACGTTCATTGCCTGTTTTCTTAATAAGGCACGGAACGGCATCTGGAGTTAATCCAAGGTTTAAAACAGTATCCATCATGCCGGGCATAGATGCTGCTGCGCCGCTGCGAACAGAAACCAATAAAGGATTATTTGGATCACCCAATTTTGCCCCCATAAGCTTTTCCAAACGGGAAAGATTCTGTTCTATTTCTTCGGCGAGACCTTCAGGGTACTGTTGATTATTTTTGTAATATGCATCGCAAACCTCTGTTGTTATCGTAAATCCCGGAGGAACGGGAATACCCAGATTGGTCATTTCAGCAAGATTGGCGCCCTTCCCACCCAGCAGGTGTTTCATATCGGCACTCCCCTCGGCAGCGCCGTTACCAAAAAAATATACATACTTAGGCGACATCCAAACTACTCCTTTCAACGATATAACATTACGTACGAAACTGCGGCTAGATTTTACAAAAAACTTTGAAAAAAAGAGCAAGCTATCGTATCAAAAACAAATTTATCTGGCAAGACAAATTCATGAAATTTCATAGTAAGGTGTATTATAGAATAAAATACAATGCAAGCAGCATCAGAGACCCACCCATAAAATATTGGGAAATGTCTTTCACAATATTTTTCTTTTTAATTCCCACGATATTTTTGTGCTTTTCGATAACCTGCTCGAAGATATGTTTGAGTTCTTTGCCCGTGGCGTCATGCTGATACGTTCCGCCTACCATATCTGCAATTTCCTTTAAAAACTTCGGATTCGGTTTGGTGTAAATGGTTTCTCCGTCTTCTGTGACTTCATACCCCATTACGTTTCCTTCTCTGTCTCTTTTGGGTATTGGCGATGCTTTCTTTGGGTCTCCAATACCGACCACATAAATGGCAATATCTCTTCTCTCTAGCAGCAGTTTTACTGCCTCTGCGACCTGGCTTCGTGTAATGATTTGTTCTTCGCCATCGGTGAGAAGAATCATCACCTTCCTGGTATTTTCTTTACTAAAGGTATTCATGGCAAGGATGAATGCATTGCCAATGTTCGTGCCATACGGCACAAATCGAACATAATTTTCATTAATCATGTTCAGAATGCGCAAGAAGACCCTTTCGTAGTCATTGGTGGGATACGGTAACAGTGAAAAGGCGCGGGCTGCAAATACCACTAGGCCGACGCGGTCTCCTTCCAGTTCCCGAACAAGATTGGATATCTCCATCTTTGCCCGTTGTAATCGATTGGGCTTGATATCTTCTGCAAGCATGCTAATCGAGACGTCAAGCACAAAGACAATCTCTAAGCCCTCTTTTTCATAATAATCCTGTGTGGTTTGCCATTTCGGTTGTAAAAGTGTTAGCCCCACGGCACAGCAAGCGGCGCTGATGGACGTACCTTTTAAAAGGTTTCGATAGATTTTAGGAATGTTACTAAATCTATTTATTAAGGTCTTTTGCCCAAAGGCTCTTAACCACGTAGCCTTTCTCCGGTAAAGAAATAGATACAAGACAAAGATGAGACTAGAAAGGCTATAAACAAGGATTTTATATTCTTCGTAGTTAAAAAATAACATTTTATAGTATTATACGGTAAAAGTCTTTTTGTAAGTTTTTAGAGAAGGCAGGAGTCAGGAGACAGAATTCAGAATGAACAAAACTAACCTGTATGTGAACAGGCAGTTACCTAATTATTTGAAATAACTGTCGATGCTGCAATCAATTCTGCCTGCTGAATTCTGGCTACTTTTGATCGAGTTTAATGGGGGGTACGCTGCTCTATGAAATCACCACCGTATTTTTTGCTCTCCGCTATACTTGTATTTTGTGCCCCAAGGGATGAGTTTCAGCGCCTCGATCCTGTCTTCCCGCTCTTGCTGTTCCGGGCTGAACATGGTATTAAACTGCTGCTCGCCCAGTCTCATCCTTTCGAGATTTTTCTTTGCTTGGAAATCGTTGGCGTCAATCTTCAATACCTCAGCGTATTGTATGGCGGCTGTAGAAAAATCCATGTCAGACGCGATGATATTCGCATTGTTATAAATTGCCCTTGCCTTCAATACGGGATCATTTGTTTCCATGGCCTTCCTGTACTCCGCGCTTGCCTTTTTCCTGTTTTCCGTGAGGGTATACAAAATTCCTTTATTATAAGCAATCACGGGGTCTTCTTTTTCTAATTTTTCCATGACTATGAACGTTAAAGAATTCTGTAATTGTTGAATCATGGACAGTGCGTCTTGGTACCTTCCCATCTTAATTTTCTCGTCAAGCCGTGCTGTTGTAATGCATTTTTTATAGTATCCATAGCCAAATAGCATCAGGAAGCAGGCAAGTATCAAAAGAAATAGTTTTACGAATTTTTTCCCTAACATAGTCTCCTCCTATAAGGACTTAATTTTTACGATCCACATTCCGCAATCTACGTGTCCAGTAATTCTCCAGCCTTTTTCTCTCTCTGTCGGTTCAATCTGCACGACTGAACCAGCATAAGGTTATAGAACCTAGATGTCATTGCGAATGAAGCGTTTAAAACCCCCTTTAAATTTCCCTTTGTTATAGGGGGACTGCGGGGGTTGTCTCCTCTTTTTAAAGGGGAATTTTAAGATGTTTCAAGCTGACGCCCTCGCAATGACACTTTTTGGTGCTTATCATAAGGAATTTATAACAAAATTATGGCAGCAAGGAAATAAAATTCCCTGTGGTATACCGTCTACCTTAAAACCCTACCGTTCTTGAAGAAGGCTTCCTTCTGGTTCAGGCGACAAACATAGGTCAGCGTGAAAGGAATAGGCTGTAAGTGCACGGAGCACCATGCCCCTGCTTTTAACGTACAGAATTGCAAACCAACCATGTAGTGGCAATTCATGAATTGCCACTACCGCTATTATAAAGATAAAAGTCACCGAAGGTCTAATTAAATTTATAAGCCGTGAAGGTAAAGGCGCAAGGTTTATTACGTCAGAATGAGCTGATTTACCAAGTTTGTGTTTGAAAAACAAACTGATTACTAATATAATCGATTCGTTTGTAAAGGTAGATCATTCTTTGCAAACAGGGCGTGAAAATGTAGCGGTAGCCGCGATCTTTAAATCTGTAAGTGCACGGAGCGCCGTGCTCTTACTTTGAAATTCTTACATCAAGCTTGTGCAGGTTTCTTGCTGGTTCAATCGTCCACGATTGAACCCAAATATTTCAGTTCGGGCTTGCAGCCTGAACCAGCCTGAGCTAAATATTTCTGATACCATAAATAGTTAATATTTTTATGATTCAACGACGCAAAACACGTGCGGTTAATGTGGGCGGGGTGTTGATTGGGGGAGACAACCCAATTTCCGTGCAGACCATGACCAAGACCCACACCGAGGATATTGACGCCACAGTCCAGCAGATCAAGGAACTGGAGAAGATTGGGTGTCATATCGTTCGTGTGGCGGTGCCTACTATTGTTACCGCTAAGTGTCTTGGCGCGATCAAGAGGCAAATACGTATCCCGCTCGTTGCCGATATTCATTTTGGGCATCACCTCGCCCTGGAGGCCATTGCCCAGGGGGTTGATAAGATACGGATTAACCCCGGAAATATGAAAGACAAGAACAAGCTGGAAGAGGTTGTAAAATCGGCGAAGGACAAGGGAATTCCCATTCGCATTGGTGTTAATTCAGGCTCAGTGCGCGGCGAGGGAGACGAACACGAGAAACTAACCACGCTGATGGTGAAAACCGTTCTGAACTATTGCGAGCATTTCGAATCGCTCGGATTTAAAGACACTGTGTTGTCGCTCAAGGCATCCGACGTCCCTTCAACCCTGGACGCTTATCGGTCGATAGCGACTCAGTGCGATTACCCACTGCACCTGGGCGTTACCGCAGCAGGGCCGCCAAGTCTGGCGACGATCAAGTCTGCCATTGGCATAGGAGGTTTGCTCTCTGAAGGCATCGGCGATACCTTGCGGGTGTCCTACACGGGAGCCTCCGAACTGGAGGTCAAGGCGGGGTATGATATTCTCGTGGCATTGGGACTCCACAAGCGCCATGAGGTTGAACTTATTTCCTGTCCTACGTGCGGGCGATGCGAAATCGATTTGGTGGATATCGTGGAAAAGGTAAGACAACGTTTGCCAAATGATAAAAAGCACCTCCAAATAGCCATCATGGGGTGTGTGGTGAATGGGCCGGGGGAAGCGCGTGAGGTGGATATTGGCATTGCAGGCGGCAAAGGATTTGGATTTCTTTTCAAGAAGGGCGAGAAGGTGCGGAAAATACCAGAAGACCGCATGGTAGATGAACTTTTGGAAGAAATTGCCCACATGTAATAACATGAGGTAAAGGTTCAGTTTGCCTCAGAGAGCGCAAAGAAAAAGAAGTTGAGAGATTTAGAGGTTGGGATATTCTCAGCTTCGCAACTTCCTATCTTCTCAACCTCTGTTTCCTTTTCTGCGTACTCAGCGGTGAATTTCTATTACAAATGAAAAATATTGTCGTTCTCGGTTCTACAGGCTCTATCGGTAAAAACACCCTTGAGGTTGTTCGAAATTTAAAGGATAAGTTTCGAGTGGTCGGACTTTCTTCCAATTCGCGATGGGAGTTGCTGTCGGAGCAGGTCGAAGAGTTCAAGCCCACATACGTTGCCCTAAACGATGCTCAATTAGTTGAAAAGTTAAAAGGTCGTTTCCCGAACAATCATCTGGAAATACTTACCGGAAACAATTGTCTCAAGGAAATTGTTTTAAAGCAAGAAGTCGATATTGTGGTTTCGGCTGTGGTGGGCGCAGTTGGTTTGCCAGCGGCAATTGCCACGGTACAGCAGGGGAAAACCCTTGCACTAGCCAATAAGGAATCTCTGGTTATGGCTGGGCATATCGTGATGTCATTGGCAAAAAAAAATCAGATATTACCCGTAGACAGCGAGCATAGCGCAATATTCCAATCTCTTCATTCTGGCAAGCCAAGTGAGGTGAAGCGGGTTATTATTACGGCGTCTGGAGGCCCTTTTTATGACTACCCGATAGACAAACTTTCCGATGTAAAGCCTGCGCAGGCGCTCAAGCATCCCACGTGGCAGATGGGGCAGAAGATTACCATAGATTCAGCTACTTTGATGAATAAGGCGCTGGAGGTTATTGAGGCAAAGTGGCTGTTTGACTTGAAGGTCGAACAGATCGATGTGGTAATACATCCACAGTCGATCATTCATTCTATGGTGGAGTTTTGTGACGGGTCGGTTGTCGCCCAGATGGGAATGCCTGACATGAAGGTTCCTATCCAATATGCCTTAACGTATCCAGAAAGAAGATGTCTGAGCGTTCCGCCATTGGATTTGTCCAAAATAGGAAGCCTCACCTTTAAGAAGCCCGACATGGAAAAATTTCCAGCCCTAAGGCTGGGTTATCAGGCTGCCAAAGAAGGCGGCACAATCGGGGCAACGCTTAATGCCGCCAATGAGGTTGCAGTTCAGGCCTTTCTGGACGGTCGAATTCGATTTACTGAAATTGCGTCGTATGTGGAAAAGACGATAAATAGTCATCATTTTATTAAAAATCCTTGCTTGGAAGATGTTCTGACGGCAGACGCTTGGGCAAGGCAGGAGATGAAAAAATGCCTTATGTAAACGTATCAACTAATGTTATCCTTGTAATCGTAGGTATCGGGCTGCTTATCTTTATCCATGAACTTGGGCACTTCCTCATGGCAAAGAAGATAGGAGTTCGAGTGCTGGCCTTTTCGCTGGGTTTCGGACCTACGATATTCAAAAAGAAATGGGGAGAAACCGAGTATCGGCTTTCCCTGATTCCGCTGGGAGGGTACGTCAAATTGGCCGGTGAAGGGCCAGACGAAGCAAAGACTGGCAGTCCGTGGGAATTTTCTTCCAAGACTGTAAAACAACGCGCCTCTGTTCTTGCGGCTGGCGTGGCATTAAATGCCGCCTTAGCCTTCGTTGCCTTTATTGTTGCCTTTCGGATTGGTGTGCCTTTTATTACAACGGAGGTAGGTCAGGTCATGCCGGGATGGCCTGCCTGGGAGGCGGGAATTCAACGAGGGGATGAAATCGTTGAAGTTGATGGAAATAAAGACGTTGACTTTGAAGACCTTTTTACGATCGTTGCGCTGAACAACTCGTCCACAGGAGTACCTCTTAAAATCGGACGCGCCAAAGAGACTTTTGATGTAAACGTTGTGCCTAAATACGATGATGAGCATGGTGTCCAGCGCATAGGAATTATGCCTGCTACAAGCATGGAGATTGATAAAATATTTGCGTATGAAAATAATGATTCACCGGCCAGAGATGCTGGTATTCAGGTAAAAGACGTCATAGTTGCCGTGAATGGCAAGCGTATTTCCACCGAGGATGAGTTTCGCGCAGTGGAGGCGGTAAGCGCGGGAAAAGAAATGTCCGTTACGGCGCTGCGGGATGATAAAGAAGTTGAGCTAAAGGCGACGCCTTCCAAGGCAACCCGATGGATGCTTGGTATTTCTTGTGCAACTGCTATCCTAGACGGCGTGAAGAATAACAGTCAGGCGAACGCAGTTGGGTTGATGAAGGGCGATGAAATTCTTGAGATTAATTCAGAACCCGTGAAGGGCTTTACCGACGTCAGGAAGCTTGTTATTGAGTCGAAAGAAGAAAAATCCATCCTGAAGGTTAAGAAGGGTAATTCAGTTACTTTTATTATCGTTTCTCTTCCAGACACAAAAACAAAAGAGGAATTTTTGAATGGACTTGTCCCTTTTTATGGGCTGAAGATTGATTCTCTTGTTGAAGGGTTTCCGGCGGAAAAAATTGGATTAAAACCCGGCGATAGAATTGTTTCTCTCGACGAGAAGGAAATAAAAGACTGGAATACCCTCTTGCAAAAGGTAATGACGTACCAGGGAAAACCTATGGTGATTGAGTGGATGCGCGGCAATGAGCGATTTGTGTCCACGATAGAGCCTCAGAAGGATGAAAAGAATGCCGTTGGACGGATTGGGATAAAATTCAAGGAAAAAACGGTAATGAAACAATACGGCCTTTTTGGGTCGTGCGTTGTGGGTGTAAAAAAGGCTATTATCAATGTGGAGAGACTCTACCTCACCATAAAAGGGTTTTTCTCCCAGAGGCTTTCGACAAAGAACGTTGGTGGAATTATCCTCATTGCGCAGGCATCGTATGAGTCGGCGAAGGTTGGCATCGGCAAACTGGTGTATTTCCTTGGTATCTTAAGTCTCCAGCTTGCGCTCTTGAATATTTTGCCCATCCCGGCGCTGGATGGAGGTCACTTGTTATTTCTTGCGATTGAGAAAATCAAAGGCTCGCCGGTAAGTCACAGGGTGCTTTCCATAGCGCAATATATTGGTTTTGGCCTTATCATCAGTCTGGTTATTTACGCCACACGCAATGACATCATGCGGTTACTGACGCTGTGAAAATTTTTTAAAGATTTACCACGAATGCACACTGATGAACACTGGTTTCTTA
>JAGWZR010000194.1 GCA_018968795.1 Planctomycetota bacterium
TGTGATGCCACGTGGCCAGAGCCGTTCGACCAATATTCTGAAACCATCATCTTTTGTTGGTTCTTCGTACACACGTTTTAATTTGATCATGGCAAACCTTTCAGTTTTTCTCCGTAATTCATTTTCCCTTCCGATTATTCATCAGTTGTAAATGGATCGTCTGCCATTGTTCCATGAAACTTCTCTGCATGAGTAAGGGCGTCCTGTCGTTGTTGAAAGACATGGATGCGGTTATCGTTGGTTTCGTTTGTGATCAGCTCGCTTGTAACAAAATATGCCATGTATGAGTCGATCTTGTTGCCTCTGATTTCATCAGTGACTATGACATGATCAATCAGTGGAACATTTTTTTTGTACCATTGGGTTGCGCAATAGATAGAGCAAAATTTCTTCGTTGAACCGTCTTTAAGAACAATATCAACCCCGTAAATAGGGGTAACAGCAGAACCATCATAAGCACAATGCGGGGTTTTCAGGAATTTTTGATAAGACACCCCTGACAGGGCAATGGCAAAAATAACAATAAGTCCTATCCAGAATTTCCTTGTCATATTTGTGATTTAATTAAAAAGTTTACTACAGAGGACACGGAGAAGAATATCAGATTTTAATTGTATTTATAGTGAACGACTTAAATTAATCCTGTCCAGTTTAAATTAGGCTGCCTTTGGCAGCTACTTTTAATCTCCCCTCTAGAAAGAGGGGCCGGGGGTGTGTTTCGGCAAACTTACACACCCCTTTATCCCCTCTTTTTAGAGGGGAATCACAAAAGATTGAATTTCCTAATTATTAAATATTAAATGTATCGTTACCATAATAAGAGAGGCCAGTAAACAAAAGGCAGATAAGGTATTTACCTTCGCCAAGAGCCGCTCCGTTACTAGTTTCGATTCTTCATTTTTACAGAGGAGACGCAGGATACCCATCCCTCCAATTGCGAAGGTGCCAATGACAAATAACCCAAGCATAATGGGTGCGTCAGGCACCATACCGTTTCCCATAAAACAGTAGATACAATGATGATAGGGGAGTTGCATAAGCCTGGGGGCGATGTTTTCAATGTACGCGTATATCACAATGGGAATATTAATAATCCCCATTACTGCCTGGCAATAAAGGATAATCTTCCTGGTTGAAGGTGTTAACGATGTCCATTTCTTCGAAAGACTTGTAAATAACAAAACGATGAGGGTTATATTTGCTAGATAATAAAGAATGAATAAAATCTTTTGAAAGTGTCTGCCAAATATAGCCTGTGGAATCATGGCTGAAGGTCTCAAAGGCACGTCGAAAAAGGTTGCACAACACGAGACGGACATCAGGGGTTTCATGCGGAGCACATAATAAATATCCACAGCGCAATCGACCATGAGTACACAGCAGACTATAAGCAGGAAGTATAGGTTCGTCCTTGCCAAGGGTACTGTAGGGGTGGATTTATCGATGTAATAGCATAGCAGCCAGCCACCCATGATGAAGAAAGAGACGGGTTTGATGATTTGTAAAAAGGTGACCGTGGACGGTAATATCTGAGTAACTCCAAACATGCACATTGCCCCTGGCACCTCGGGTACGAAACTCTGGAGCATGAAGTAGAACCACGGCCAGGCAAGCATACGGATGGACAGCGTTACACACGCCAATAGAAAAACCAGATACCCCTTCCGTTCGAATTTGCTCTTATCCTCTAAGGGTACAGTTGTTTTAAAACTAATGAGAGTTCTTATCGTCAATAAAAACAAAAAACCACCCAGGGAAAGAGAAAATATGGCCACAAACAACATGATAAGGGTATAGATATTAACGATCATTCAATCCTGCCGTTTTTCATTTTATAGACCACATCGGCAATCTTTTCGAAATGGACATCATGGGTTGCAACGAGTATGGTTACACCGCCGGACTTCAGCTCTGTTAAAAGTTCCAGCACACGTTCACTGGTATCATCATCTATATTGGATGTGGGTTCATCTGCAATGATAATTTCTGGATTATTTATCAGCGCCCTTGCAATGGCAACCCGCTGCTGCTGTCCTCCGCTGAGTTCTTCTGGGCTATGGTCCAATCTGTCGCCGAGTTCCATCTTTTCTAAAAGTATTTTTGCTCTTTCGAAACGTTTTTTAGGACCTATTCCTGCTGGAATGAGGGGATACGACACATTTTCCCAACTCTTAAGTCTCGGGATGAGATGAAAGTCCTGAAAGATAAAACCGACCTTTTCGCGCCGTAAGGTCGAAAGTGCGATATCCGAAAATGAAGTGATCTCTTCGCCGGACATGAATACCTTGCCGTTTGTGGGTCTGTCCAGAGTGCCGAGAATATTCAGCAGGGTGGTTTTCCCGGAGCCAGATGGTCCATGCAATACCACGAAGCTGTTCTTTGCAATGTCCAGATTAATATCATATATTGCGCGCACCTCATGATGTGCATGATGATTGTAATATTTACAGAGTCCTTCCGCCTTTATCATCATTTCATTGACACAACCGGTGACTCGGTTGACGCCCTCCACGAAGAATAGACACTGCCGACCATCGTTAAGAGAAAAGCAAAGAAGAAACTGAGTAGACATGGCAAGGGAAGAAACCTTGCAGGCAGTGTAAATTTAGGTAATATATTTATTTCTGCAATAAAGAATTGCGCAATAAATGCGCCATTAAACCATTTAACCCAGAAAATAGACAGCGCTATGGCAATGGTTGCCCCCAATAAGCTGATAAGTAATTGCTCGAAGGAAATCAACTCCAACACTTCCAGGGTATGCCAACCCGTGGCCTTCATAATGCCGATTTCCCTTTTTCGCTCGGATAATCCGAAACCCGAGGCCACTAAAATGGCAGGCACGCCAAGGGCGAAGGCAACGATATACAAGGCGGTAAAGATTCCTTCCTTGAGCATAAATCCCTTTTTAAAGTACAATTCCACGATATGCTTGTCCTGCAGGCGGTAGGGTTCGTTTTGAAAGATGTCGTGCAAATCGGTGGCAATTTCTGAATTGTGTCCTGGCAGGCTGTAAATTTGAATGTCGGTGGCAACATCTTGCTTGCCAAACAATTCTCCAGCATCCTTGAAAGACATAAACATTAAGGAAGACCCCCAGATACTGGAATCCGCAGAAAAAAATCCTACAACCGTGAATGTCTTTCTCTGTTGGGCGCGCATGCTGAATTGGTCACCGATATTTAAATGAAAATGCCTTGCTAAATCGTGACCCACCACTACTTCATTTGTTTTTTCAAATATTCGTCCTGAAATACAGTCAACGGACTCAGGGATATTTTGTTTATCAATGCCAACAATAACTGCCAGCTTGTTTTGCAAAAAGCCTCGACCGATAATACGCGGTATCACTTTTGTTACCCCAAAGATTTTTTTAATCTCATCCAGATATTTTAGGGGGACAGCCGCATTTCTGCCGAATTCATCAAAGGTCAGGTAGAGGTCTGCGCCCTTTTCAACGGAGGTCTGTGATTGTGTCCTGACGCCATCTGAGATGGCAATGGCAGTGATAAAGGGTGTGAGGATGGCAATAATGCAAAGACAGACGACAATGGTCTTTGTCCTGTGCCGTAACAAATTTTCAGTTGCTAGAAGAAGTAGATTTATATGTTTGTTCAATTATTTTAACCTACGATACTATTTAATGAATTTCAAATTTGTCACAAAGTCACCAAAACACGAATTCCCCTCTATCAAGAGGGGTTAGGGGTGTGTCTCTTTGTGCCTTGGTACCTTGGTGGCAAAATTTGTTTCCATTATATCGAAAACATCTTCACGTATTCAAGTAATTATGCTGATTACGGCTTGACATCCGCTATTTCAAGAGATAGTATGCTGGCAATTGTAGAATAAAGATAAAAATAAATGCTCGAAAATAAAACAAACACATGAACCAGAGCGAATCACTATTTGCAAAATACTTGAAAAAGCAGAAAATAAACTTTTCTAAGAATTTTCGGGTCAATTCTCACGATGTTGATTTTTGTCTTACAAAAGGGCAACAAGAGATTCTGTGCGATGTGAAAGAGGTAAAAGATCCTAAAATTAAGATCGAGTCCGGAGTCGAAAGACTTGGCCGCCGTATCGATGCTCAAGATCATATACGTGGTGACATAAAAAAACTAAGACAAAAATTCAAAAGTCCACCGACAATCCCTTTAATGCTAGTCTCAATGAATTTTTCTTCTAATTTTTTCACGGCTCTCACAGTATCAAGGGCAATGATGGGAGACATTGGTGTAATTTTCGAGCGAGGTTCTGGAGACAACATATTACATCTTCACCATCTGCACGCTGGGAATGCGGCTCTTAGACAAAAAATGAATACGTCTATTTCAGGTGTGTTTTTATTTGATATTAAGGGGGGCAACCATTGCCTGTTTAGAAGCCCTTATGCAAATCACAAAGTTCCGTCAGATTTCTTTTCGAGTGTCAAAGTTCTTGATCTACGTAAAGACGAGACGCCAGAAGATATTATTGCGTTAGGTAAGACGTGGTACTGACTTTTCATTTACGGTCTCTTACAAGCAACCATGTAATTCCACCTATTATCAAGACCCCTAACCACTGGGTGAGTAATGTGCTGATATTTATCATTGAGACTGAGTATGGGACTAAACCTTTAAGATTTAGTGCGGGTGGAGGATAAATAATATGGTATCCCATACTGACAGTTTCTCTAGTATCAGTAGCGTAAAATGGTGGATATAGGAACATCAGAAAAATTACCACACTAACAATAATTAAGACATATTTCTGTTTTTTATTCATATTACTCA
>JAGWZR010000195.1 GCA_018968795.1 Planctomycetota bacterium
AAGGTTGAGCATGCAGTTCCTACCATTTCATGATATTCATATCGTCAATGTTCACCGTTTCTTTATTCCTGAACACAGCCACGATAATTGCGAGACCGACAGCGGCTTCGGCCGCGGCAACCGTCATGGTAAAAAACACAAACAACTGACCTTGCATGGAATTGAGGTAATGGGCAAATGCCACAAACGACAAATTGACGGCATTAAGCATGAGTTCTATACACATAAAAATTATGATGGCGTTCCTGCGTATCAAGACGCCAACAACGCCCAAAGTAAACAAGATTGCGCTCAATACCAAATAATGAGTAAGGGTAATCATTTACAGTTTCCTCTTCGCCAGCATAATAGCCCCAATAGCCGCTACGAATAACAAAATAGAAGTTATCTCAAACGGCAATAGATAATCAGTAAATAACAAATTGCCAATCAACTTTGTATTTCCGACACTATTAACGTACGCGGTTGTATATTCTCCCTGTTTCCCTTGCAGTAACTTGGATTTTATAACCGCGCAAATAGCTGTAAACAGCACAATTCCCATAAAGATGGCAGGTATCTTCTGGAAGGGTAATGCGTTCTTTGTCTCTTCTTTGATGTTCAGATTTAACAACATGATCACGAAGAGGAAGAGCACCATAATTGCCCCTGCATACACAATGATCTGAACGGCAGCAATGAACTGAGCCTCAAGCAATATGTACAGCACCGCAATGCAGACCATCGTCTGGATAAGATACAAAGCGCTGAAGACAGGGTTTTTCTCGAAGACGAGATAAACCGCAGCAGTTACAGAGACGGCTGCCATAATATAAAATAAATATGCTTCCATAATGTGATAGTATAACTACGACCTATATTTTTATATTCCTCTTCCTGGTAAGATCTAATAATTTTTCTTTATTGAAAACATCTTCGCTTGCATACGATGACAGTTCAAAGGTATCTCTCAGCATTACGGCCCTTGCAGGGCATGCCTCTTCACAAAACCCGCAGAAAATACAGCGCGAGGCATTCAATTCGTAAATTTTAGGATATCTCCGCTGTGTTTCTTCGTCTGACGCCCCCTCGACATAGATACATTGAGAGGGGCAAACTTTAGCGCACAGTCCGCACGCGATGCATCTTTCCCTACCATCTTTTCCTATTTGTAATTCCGGCAGCCCGCGAAACCTCGAAGAAAGTTTTGGCCGTTCGTCGGGATACTGCATTGTAACGCAGGTGTTCGGGTTTAGAAATCGCTTGAGAGTAAGCGCTAAACCTTTAATTAATGGTAAAATCATATTATCCTTTAAGAACCATGATGAGTCCTGTGATTAATATGTTGAAGAGCGAAAGCGGTAACAAGAACTTCCAGCTAAAATGCATCAATTGATCGTATCTGAGCCTTGGGTAAGTCGATCGTATCCAAATAAAGAAGAATAAGCATGCCGACAATTTTAACATGAACCACACCACCGGCGGCAAAAACGGCCCGTGCCATCCACCCAGGAAAAAGGTCACTGCAATGGCAGATACGGTAATCATGTTGGCATATTCGGCCATGAAAAACATGGCGAATTTCATACTGCTATATTCAGTATGGTATCCTGCCACAAGCTCTGATTCCGCTTCTGGCAAGTCAAAAGGACAACGGTTGACCTCCGCAATAGCGCTGGTGGCATAAACAAAAAACCCAATAGGTTGTATTATAATATTCCATAATTTCGCTTGAGCATTTACAACATCTACGAGACTTAATGAGCTCGTTAGCATTACAACTCCAATGAGCGATAGCCCAAGAGGCAGTTCATAACTGATCATCTGGGCTGAAGACCTTATTCCGCCCAACAGTGAATATTTGTTGTTTGACGCCCAGCCAGCCATAACAATACCGTAAATGCCGAGAGAAGACACGGCAAAGATATAGAGAAATCCCACATTGATGTCAGTAATTACAAGGTTTACGCTGTGTCCGAGGATCTTTACCTTATCCCCAAATGGGATGACGGCAAAGGTAATCAGGGCAGGTACCAAAGTCATTACCGGAGCCAGTAAAAATAACAACTTATTTGCTTTTTGCGGGATAATATCTTCTTTAAACAGAAGTTTTATACCATCAGCAATAGGCTGCAATAACCCATGCGGTCCCACACGCATCGGTCCCAGACGGACCTGCATGTGCGCCATAATCTTTCTCTCCAGCCAGATCATGGAAATGATCATAATCTGGACCGCGCTGAACACAAGAAATATCTTAATGCTGGCAACAACAATATAAACAAGTAGGTCTTTATTCATTTAGCTAATGCGTTCCTCGACACGCTGCATTTTTTGGCCGCAACATTCTAATTTACCTGTTGATTCAACAACGACCCTTATCTTTTGTTTGCATACGTTGCACACAAAAATTGCCCCGCCATCAGGCTTATGAACGGCTGTTGTCCAGGTTGCCATCATGCCTTTGACTCCAACCAGGCTCATTTCCTTACCGCAACATACCAGTACGCCAAAACCTTCTTCTTCGACCACAACCTTTTGTTTACAGATTTCACAAAAATATGTCTGCCCCTTTTTTGCCATATCTTTACCCCATTTCTTTATAAATTTTAACAGGGGTATACGTCTTATTACGCAATAAATTAACGGGTATCCATTCATAATCTTCGGAAATAAAGACCACACCCTTTGGTGATTTTTGCGTAACCCTTGTCTTAAGTTTCAACTTATTTTGAGCAGATTCGACCCAAACCAAATCACCATCCTTGATGTGCAGATCTTGTGAATCCTTTTCATTTATTTCCAGGAAGCATTCTGGAGCTACCAAGACAAGGTGCTTTGAATGTTTAGAAAAAGCCCCTTGATGATTCAAACTAGCGCCCGTCAGTAATAAAAATGGAAAACCATTTCTCTTTATAATGTCCAAAGACTCGGATTTGATAACGTCGAATGTATACTTCGCTGGTTTATTCCTCTCATAAAATGAGGATACCCAATGGAACTCTTTCCTTTTCAAGCGGTCATAATTAACCCCTGTGTAAATGGGAACGGCGCTTTCTATTTCACTCAAAATTTCTTTTGTGGACAGGTATGGATAGGAATGCCCCATCTTTTCCGCCAAGGCACAGATAATCTGCCAGTCTGATTTGGCTTCAGCTAAGGGTGGGATGCCCTGATTTAATCGCTGTACGGTCATCCCCATATTTGTAAACGTCCCTTCCCTTTCGGCAAAGGTAGTGGCGGGAAGGACAACATCCGCCAATTGTGCTGTTTCCGTTAGAAAGGTATCTTGGACAACGACAAAGTCGACCTTTTTGAATGCCTCTCTGATCTCCTTACCATTAAGGTAGTTTACGATGGGATTTTCTCCCATAACATAGAACGCTTTTAATTTGCCATTAAGTGCAAGATCAATGATATTTACAGAATCCTTCGTCGAGACATTGTCAGCTAGTTTTGCGCACCATAATTTTTCTATCCTTCCTCTATTAGCGGCATCATTGATATCGAGATACCCAGAAAAGAAACTGGGAACAACTCCCATATCGTTTACGCCCTGAGAATTGTTGTTAGCCCTGGAAAATAAAATGGAAATCTTACCCGCGCCGGTAGTTGTATGATGAACTGCATTAATCAATGCGCAGAGGTTCAGCAAGGCTTTTATGGTATTCTCACCCAATGGATCCTCTTCCACATCCTTACCGCAAACAATACAACAATTCCCCGGCTTCGTTAATAATAAAGAGGTATTCCTGATGACATCTTCAGGAATACCCGTTAATTTAGAAGCCTTTTTTAGAGTGAACTTGTCCAGTGAGGAACGTAATTCCTGAAAATTATTTGTTGATATTCCAACTTTTTTCAAATCAACCAGGTTCCCATCAATAATAACCTTGATCAGCGCGTTAATTAATACGATTTGGCTTCCTAAATTATATTTTAAGCGGATATCATTTTTGGCGGTACTGTTGAATATGACGTCTCTTACGTTGGCAACGATGAGATTGGCATTATTCATCCTTATGGCTTTTCTAGCCATATTCCCTGCCACAGGGTGAGCCTCCGTCATATCTGCTCCAAAGAAGAATAAGGTGCTTGCAGTTTCTAATTCTTTCAGCGATGTTGCAGCAATTCCACTTACAACAGATTTATAAATCAGTCCGTTTAGGTAAGGTGATTTTATGTTGGACAGGTTATCAATATTATTGGTTCCTAGCACAGACCTGCAGAATTTCTGGAAGAGATAATTGTCTTCATTCGTACCTTTTTCAGAACCAACACCACCAATCGATGTTCCGCCATGTTCGTTTATGATTTTCTTGAAAGTGTTAACCACGCAATCAATGGCTTCATTCCATGAGGTCGGATATAACTCGCCATTTTTTCTAATAAACGGAGTTTTTAAACGTTCCGGAGAATGGATAAACTCGTGACCAAATCTACCTTTTATACATAAATTGCCTTCGTTTATTCCCAGGTAATCATCAGACGTTACCCGCCTTACACTTTCCATTTTTGTGTTTAAAACAATCGTACAGCCAACAGAACAGTAAGGACAAATTGTTTGTGTTTTTTTGAATTCCCACGGCCTGCCCCTGAATCCCAGCGTTCTATCCTGCCAGGCGCCGGTAGGACAGACTGCAACACATCCACCACAAAAACTGCAGTTCAATGGTCTGCCAAAGGCAGTCCCAATCACCGTCTTGAAACCACGATTTTGGAAATCGACAGCGCCAACTCCTTCGATTTCCTTACACACGCTCACGCATCGGCCGCACAAAATA
>JAGWZR010000196.1 GCA_018968795.1 Planctomycetota bacterium
CCTCTTGTTGTCCTTGTCGATTCCCGCTATCATTATGAACATGCCTGGGTCGAAGCCCATCTCGGCGCCGTCTTCGGGGGCAAGCCTTATCGTCAGCACCTCCGGAGTCTCGTCTATCTTCTCAGTAAGCCTGTAGAGCTTCTCCGATACCTGCACAGGTTGAGCCATCCAAACCACACCAATTAAATTGCGCCTGCAATGCACAGGCTAATGCCAAAAGGACATTAGTCAAGTTATATAAAGGCAAGAACATATTAAATCCTTATTGGTTTTATGAAGCTGGACAAGCTCGACATGCGCATACTGGAGCTGCTTCAGGAATCCTCGATGCTCTCTCCAAGGCTGTCCAAGATAGCGGAGAAGGCGGACACGACCAACGCCACGATATACAGGCGGATAGAGGCTATGAGGAAGGAAGGCATAATAATAGGCCACACCACAAGGATAGACTCGAACCTCATCTCTAGGAAGCTCGAGGCGCTGATATACATCAAGCTTCAGAGGAACGCGTCAAAGGACGATAGGGACAGGGTATCGACCACGCTCTACAAGTCAAACAACGTCGATTCGCTCTACGTGCCGATAGGCAGCTGGAACTTCATAATAAAGACCGGGCACCAGAGCCTGGACGAACTGAGCAACTTCATAAGAGATGAAATAGATAAGCTGCCCGTCAACGAGATGAGAGTTGAGATAATCTCGAAGACCATGAAGGAATCCCAGGGCAACATACCTGAAAAAGCCTAGCTGCTCTTCGCATTCGTTATGCTGTCGACTATTCTCTCGAACTTCTCTACCGACTTTATGACATCCTTGAGCTTCGGGTTTATGTTGTACCCAAGGTCGTATCCCCTTTCAGTCCTTATGTGCGTAGGCTGCAGCACGCTCAGGTTCATGGAAAGGTTCCTGAGGGTTATGATGAGCGTCTTTCTGGTGAATTTCTTGCCGAGTATCGTATAAAGTTCTCTTGTAGTTCTGGGAGACTTTACCATCAGCAGCTTCAGGACCGCGTAGTTCGGCTTGCTCAGCAGCTTTCTTATAAGCCATATTTCGTCATTATCTTTCTCTCTCCTTGACATTAATATCCGATTATACCATACAGGTTAGATTTTATAAATATATACAATTATTTAGCCGAAAATAAAACAAAACCCAAAATCCGCCTTTTAATGAAGCGACCAGAAAGATATAAATATCTTTTTCTATATATCTGGGTATAAAATTATATACTTAAATAAAATAATAATTAATCTAACTAACGTAATCTATTAAGATGCGATATACCCATATTGCCAGTTCGCGTTCCAAATTACGTTAGTTGGAATTCCTTGGTTGTTGTTCCCCGAATAGTCGTTTGCGTCACCATTCAGCGGCCACCATGCAACGAGATGCTGTAGATCTATTGGCACACCAGCAATTCCTTCCTGATAAAGCGCTTTTATCGTGTTATTGTCAATGGAGATATTGTACATCTGTATATTTGACATGGATCCATTGAAGTAATTATAAGTGCAGCAGAATCCAGATTCGCTGCCAATAGCAAGTCCATTCAGGTCAAGATTTGGTAATGCATTTTGTGCCACGATTCCAACTTGTTTTCCATTAACATAAAAAACAACATCTATGCCATTGTAGGTATAGCCAATCTGATTCCATTTATTGCTAGATACACTTGCACTGCTTTGAGGCCATACGCCTCCAGCGCCGCAATCATCCAACAACATCTGATAAGGTGAATTGCTCTGAACCTTGAATAGATAACCATTATTGCAAACCCCTATTGTGGGTCCTATCAGCGGATTGCCAGAAGGAGAATACGTGCCAGAGATATATGCCCACAAGAGCATTGTCCTATTTCTTGTTAAGATTACTGAGGATGATACCAGAAGTAGGCCATTGTCGCTTCCAAATTTTGCGACATATTTCGGAATCAAATTATTACACTGTCCAGCAAGGCTGGTCCCTGCTAATGTTCTTATTACTTGACACGACCCTGGGGTTGCTGTTGGTTGCAGATTGACAAGATTAAATATTCCGATACTATAAAGCAACACCATGACTATAGCAATTGCAAGTATAGCCCAACCATAAGTCATCAGGTACTCCATCGCTGATTGGACTCTATACTTCATTACTTCACTCAAGGTTAATTGACTATACTCTATTTTTACAAAGTTAGAATATATAAACTTTACACTGAGTAACTATGTCATCCAACGATTTGGCAATTAAGGATATAGTACTCCAACCATATGTTGTTGAGATACTAAAAGAACTAAAACCCCTAAACGATTTAAAGACTTAATAAAAATAACTACAGCACAAACCTTATCTGTAAAACTTACAAAATTGAAGAAATACGGTTTAATAACATCAGTGCCCGTTTCAATAAAGGATAACTACGCAAATGGTTATGTCCTTACTGATAAAGGTAGGAAAATAATCAAAGTCCTAGAAACCATAAAGTAGTCCGAGAATCAGCTAGGCAATGGTGCCATAGCCAGACAGTCTCCATCTCTGGGCGAAGTTCCTCAGTACTGATATCTTCGACTTCCTGTCTATGCATATCATGAGGCAAGAACATGAACAAAGCAAAATATCTACCTATACATATTCACATCCAAAGCCTTTAATACTTAGTCATATAAGTAATACATGTGTGATTTGTATGGATATCACGATAAGGGGCCTGCAGGATGCAGTATTCAGGAAGTTCAAGGCCAAGGCAGCGGAAGAGGACATGAGGCTAGGCGATGCGCTTACACAGGCAATCGAACTGTGGCTCAAGGGACGGAATAAAAGACCAAAAGGCAGGCTCAGCGATATAAGCATAACGAATTGGGGCAAGGGCACTGAGCATTCAAGCACCGAAGTCGATAAGATAGTCTACGGTTAGCGCATGATCTTCATTGATACAAGCCTCATAGTGGCTTATGCAAACGCAGAAGACGAATTTCATAGCAGAGCCGTCGAGATAGTGACAGAAATTGATGGAGGAAAGTACGGTATGGGGGTAATTACAGATTATATATTTGACGAGATCATGACGACATTGCTCGCAAGAACAAGGAACCTTAAATTGGTTGTGGAAAACGGTAACAAGTTGCTGGATGCGACCCTTTTCATAAACCTGAATATCGACTCTGACATATTTGGAAGCACATGGAAGATCTTCAAGGAGCAGCAAAAATCCAGGCTCAGCTTCACGGACTGCAGCATAATTGCAACATGCCGAGCAAACGGAATAGCGAACTTGGCTACCTTTGATAGGGCGTTAAAGGAGAGCAGCAAACTTACCATAGTTGACTAAATCGCCACTATTCTTGAATTGATTCGACAGCGATGATCTAGCAATTTTCTAAATACGTTAACTATAACATCAGCTATTCAAATATGTAGATCATTTACGCGAATACATAGCTAGAAATTTCAAAGGGAGGTTCGGAGAAGCTCTTTGCTATTACGTATATAAACAGGAGTAACTAATCCACAACCTTTGTAGGTTGTGGTAAAGTTCTTTTCTTCAGAGATTCCTTCAGTGGCAGCTGCGCACAGGACAAAATCTGTGCGCGTTGCGCTGCCAGAGAATGAAACACATGAGTTTGATTAGTGGAAACCATATAAAATACCAACTGACATACCACTTGCAGTGGTGTACAAAGTATAGGTACAGGGTTTTGAACAGAGACGTATACAGATTGGACTACGAAAACCGTATAAGGAACACGGCGCGGAACTACGGAATTGAGATTATCGAACTTTCCGTGCTGCCTGAACATGTCCATGCGCTTGTCAGCGCCCCGCCGACAATAACTGTATCTCAGATCCTGCAATATCTCAAAGGGGCAATAGTTTCGAATTCTTCAGGATGCATCCTGTGATGCGACTGAGGTATCCAAAAGGACATCTCGTAAGTTCCGGAAAGTTTGCAAGAAGTGTCGGTGATGTTGAGTTCGAAAGAGTACGTGAATATGTCAAGAATCAGATGCAGCACCACATGAAGGACAAACATCAGTCAAAACTGGGAAAGTTCCTGTGAGATTCGGCTTGAAACCCTGCCCTTCAGGGCAGGGAGAAGGTCATCATAAGGGTTCTTATAAGATTAATTTAAATTCAGATAACAAATCCTATGAACTAATTTAAATTAAAGAAAACTTGTAAGATTGATTTAAAATAAATTAACAAGTTTGAGAGAATTAAGTATTTATTTCAATATATGCTCCCAAGTTAATAGCTCCTTGTATTCTTCCATAAATCTACTCCAACTATAAGATGTTTGCAGGTTTGTTAATGCTTCGTTTGCAAATGTCCAGTAAATAGCACTTTCTGGAAATAGAGAATACAGTGGATCCAGCTCTGCTTCAAAAGTTATATATGCAGATAGCGAAATTACATCAGTTCTTTTAATTGAACTTCCTAATATCTCCATTAGCCTAAAATCTAATCCCATGTTTCCCCATCCGTCAACTTTAGGAATTAGTTTTATTTGCACAAATCTATTTTTGATTATTATATTATCTTTATCTATAGAAATTTTCATATTGCTTGGTAATTTTATTTGTGGTGTAAGTCTTTTAATCTCAGGGATTTTCATGAATTCTCTATCTTCTAAACTAAGAGCATCTAGTTTTATATCTGCAAATTTTTCTTTTGGTGAATGATATAACTGTGGAGGTCTTGGTGATTTCATTCGTCTTGCATTAAATACCA
>JAGWZR010000197.1 GCA_018968795.1 Planctomycetota bacterium
TAGCAGCATAAGTCGCTTCAATTCGTTAGCAGCATCCTCTTTCCTATCCAGTTTATTATATAGTTGTGCGAGGTTTTTGTGGATAATGGGATTAAAAGGATTGACATGGTTGGCTTGTGATAAAATTTCTATAGCGGCGTCATACTCGCCTTTTCGTTGATAGAGTTCGCCGAGTGAAATATAGGTAGTGGTGTATTCGGGATAATATTCAAGGGCGACTTTCAGGATTTCCTCAGCCTTGGTGTATTGCGTATCCATGATGTAGGACGTCGCTAATTTGTTCTGGATTTGTGGAGATATGTTGTTGGCTTTTTTGAATGCCTTTTCGTATTCCACGATAGCCGCGCTATGTAATCCCTCATGACGCAAGAGATCCCCTAGAACGGCATATTTTTTAGCCTCTTTTACCTCTATTTCGGCAACGCTTTCAATATCATCCACTATTATTGATGATTCTTTAAGCTTTGTGGGAAGTATCCGGATACCATGAACCCTTCGGAGTTTTTTCTGCTTCAGGTCTTGCATCCAATTCTTCTCAAATTCATCAAATGAAACATTTACTGCCGATGACACTGCATCTTCTGTTGATTTCCCATGTTTAACGCCTTCCAGAATAGATACGAGTAAAGGATAGCCGCCACGGTTGGATATGTAATCGATTACGGTAAAGACTTCTGCAAAAGCGAGGGCGGTATCTTCTTTCTTTTTCAGTTTTGCAAGCGAGGGGTGCATTTGTTCAAACGTGATAAAATAATCCTTTTCGACAGCCTCGGCTAGCAGGCTTTCGAGAGAGAGAGGGAGTGTAGGGGGCATACCTTCAAGCCAACGTTTTTCTTCATACTTGGCAATGCCCTCGTGAAGCCAAATGGGAACGCGATTGGAAGTCTTTTTCATTATTACGTAATGTACGTACTCGTGGGTAAGTGTATCAAGCCATTGGTATCCCCTGGGCTGGAGACGCGGGCTTGTGATGATTACACGATTAAATAAACAGATCGCTACGGTTCCGGAGGTTTCTATCTCTTCCTTGGTGAGTGTCGAAATCGCACAGAAACTTTCTGCGTCAGGAAATATTTCAACAAGGATAGGTTCTTTTGGGAAATAATCAAGATCGTGTCCGATGGCGTGGTAAGCCTTTTCAAGGGCATTTAAGGCATAATCAACTAATATGGCGTCTTTATCCTCTGAATATCGAAAGAGGAAATGTTCGGTTTTGACCTCTTTGAACTTGCTCGTCGTCTGATAAATTTTCTCTACGAAATCATAAAATTCCTGAATCCTTTTTGCAGCGTCTGGTTTTTTCAGCGCCTCTTTTAAAAAAGATAATGATTCTTTATAGTCACCCTCGTAAAAACGCACTTCACCTGCAAAAAAGCGTACATAGGAGTCTTCCGGGGCAACAAGAAGCAGTCGGTCAGCAACAGCCGAGGCCTCGTCAATTTGCCACGTTCGTAAACATTCTTCGCCGTAAGTTATTTCATCGATAACGTCGAAAAATTTTGGTTCCTGGGCGGCGGCCTTAAATTCAAATAAAGTGAAAGCCGTTAATAAAAACACTAGGGTAATGTAAGTTCTTTTCATTCGAAAACACCTTAAAACGATATCTAATCCACCAATCTTTGATAATAGTCTTTGTTCAGGTCTTTGTATTTTTCAGGCAACCCTTCTTTCAAGGCGTCCAGGATGTCCTGTCTGAACTCCTTCGGCACTTTATATGCTTCCTCCGGAGGTATTTCAACTTTTTCTGTTGAAGCGCCAAATTGACCTTCATCCGTTCTACCTCGGAAGGGTTTGGCTGCGGGCATAGGCATACCGCCTTCTCCCATCATTCCCTTTGCGATGCGTTCCTTCGTCATTTCCAATCCTTTTTTTGCTTCAGCAAGACGGTACAGCGATTCCCTTTCATCAACAACTGCGCCTTGCACATCCTGTTTTCCTAATTTTTCCTTTGCATCTCCCATAGACTTTGATGCCATATCAAGCTGTTTACTTGCCTTCTCATCCATAAACGGATTTTGTTGAGAAAGTTTATCCGCCATTTCTATGAGGTCTTCAGCCTCTCCTTGCATCTCTTTCTGCTTTTCAGCGTATTTTTGCAAGGTGGCTTGGTCTTCTTCTGTCAGCTGAGAAAGCTGCCGTTCTTCAAGAAATTGCATCATTGATTCAAGATCTTTAATGATTTGTTGGTTTAGATTCGTCGCATCTTCAACCTTTTCAGATATCCCGATATCTTTTTTTGATACTTTCTTGTTTTCAGTAATTTTTCCTTTTTCCAAGGTGTTTTGTATACGGCTATTCCAACGATTTAAGTTCTGCGACATTTCTTTTGCTAAGTTCAATGATTCCTTTGCATCCCATCCCTTTAGCATTTCTTCCAAATGTGAAAGGGTTTCTTCCGTCTGAGGCAGTTCTCTGGACATGGAGAGAAAATCCCGCTGTAGGGGGTCTTTATTGATTTCGCGATTGAGTTCTGCATTTTTCCCCAATAAGTCTGTTAACTTGTTGGATTCTTCCTGGAATAGTTCTGCCTCCTCGTCACTGCCGAACAATTCGCTAAATCGGCTTGCCATTGATTCTTTTTCCTCTGACATACGTTTTAAATCGCGATTTACGAGGAGATATTCTTGAAGTAATTTATTTTCAGCAAGAATTTCCTTGGCTTCAGTAAGGTCTCTTTTAATCACTTCCACTCGTTTTCCTTGTTTTTCAAAGAACGACTTAAAGGTTTCGTCCATTGATTCCGAGGTATTTTTTTGAATAGCTTTCTTCAAATTTTCGGTATTTTCAGTGAGTTCTCTTTCTTTATTTTCTAGCTCAGATATTTTATTCGATAATCGGCTTGTATCTTTCAGCGTGTTGCTATAGGATGAATCTACGAGCTTTTGTGCGGAGGATTTCATTTGGTTCATCATTTCCTGAAGGGCGGCAAGCAGCTTCTGTGCAGCCTGCAAGGCCGAATCCAAATCCCCTTTATTGAACGCATCTTTCATGGCATTCAAATTTTCCATAATATCATTCTGTTCAATTTTTTTCAGGGCGTCTTCATTTAAAAATTCATCCATACGCTCTTCCTGCGCCATTTTCATGAGTTTCTCCATCATCTGTTGGATAGTCTCCTCGATGCGCTTTAATTCGGAGAGCACCTTTTCGTTGAGACTTGCATCTTCTCCATTGCGTAATTTATTGAGCAGTTTTTCGATATTGTTCTGTGATTGAATAAGATTCTTTCCCGTATCTAAGACGTCCTCAAACTTTTGTTTTTCTATTATCTCATTGAGAAATAGAATGATATTTTCAATCTCCAGCGCCTCTTCATCCTGGGCTTTTTGTAATTTATTCAAGAGAGGGATCGGTATATAGTTTTCAGCTATGGTTTGAATTGACTGCACAATGGCTGTTCGCTTTTTGTCGGTAACATTACGGAACTTATTTTTCAGGTTCTCAAGGGAATAATACACGCTGTAATTTGCTAATGTATCCTCCTGCATACCAGCCAAAATATTGGCGAAGAGACTAATGATTCTCTCTGCATGTTCTTGAATACCCTCCTGCGTCATAATTAAATAATCTTTAGACGTACATTTTTCGTCGTCAATCCTCTTTGTGAGATCATCGGATAGCATATGGAGTGCTTCTTGTAATAGAGCCTCTTGCAATCCCACCAGTTCCTGATGCTTCTTTCTGGAACTATATATCTCGAAATGATAAGTTTTGGAATTGCCAACCTTGGGACCTGATATGGCGTCGTTATCTTTTACTTCTGCATGATATGCAATCTTGTCCTCCGGCCGTAGATTCAATTCGCTTAATGACCACAAGTAGGACCCACTATATTGAAGTTGCTTCTTGCTAAAATTGGAAAGTGTTTTGGTTTTCTTTTCGTTTTCCTGTTCGAACACAAGGGAAATTTCATTTAAGCCAAAATCGTCTTTAGCTGTGTACTTAAGTTCTACAGCATCTTTTTCGTTGACAATGAGGTCTTTTGCCGGGGCATTAATAGAGATTTCAGGAGATTGGTCTGAATCCACTTGTATTGTATGGGTGATTGCATCCTTGAAGGTCCTGCCTGTCGAGTCAGTGGTCTCGAAAACATACGTCCCATTTTCAAAAATTGATAAAGTACCCTTTATTGTTTTCCCATTTTCTATAGTAAACGGAATTTTGGTTAAATCATTAAAGACAATCCCAGCAAATACCAGCGGTTGATCGCTTATAGCGCTAATCTGCACCTCGCTTCCCTTTAAGGCGTTGATATCTCCGCTGGTATTGTATACAGTTTTTGGTTGTAATCCTGAGTATAGAGGGTATCTATAATTTATAGTAATATCTCCAATGATGGGACCTGAGTAAGCGACCAAGCCTTTTGTGTCAATTCCTTGTCCACTACTGAGAAAACTAAGAAGAAGTGGTATGTTTTTGGTAGGATATGAATGATTAGAAATGCAAATTACACTGAAAATAAATACTGAGGCAATCAGGATTGTATGGCTTAATCGTAAGAATTTTTTATTTATTACATGGCTGATGTCTAAATGCCTTAGCTGATTTGCTGTGTTGTCTACGAGTATCGAGACCATTTGCTCAGAATACGAAGCTTTTTTTTGGTGTGGTTTAGCCTTAGTCAATTGAATCGAGCTAATAAGAGCGTTGTTTAGGGAGGGATATTTTTGTTCAATTAAAAGGGCAATTTTTTCTCTGTCTAAAAA
>JAGWZR010000198.1 GCA_018968795.1 Planctomycetota bacterium
AAACAGTTTGTCTCTGGTGTGAACTTGTAATGACAAGACCATTACGAATATAATATGATGGTGTTTTATATCATAATGCGCATGACAATGAACGGAAAATGGATTGCTTCGCTGTCGCTCGTAATGACGTTTTCATGCCAACTTATTTAATGCGTTTACTATAATTTACTTAAAGACTAACGGATTTTTATTCTGGCGTAGCCCTGATGCTCGCCATATTTGTCTGACCAGACGATGCCAACCTCCCAGATGTCCCCTTTCTGCATGAGTTTGAACAGGGCGCCAAGCTCTTCAACGTTGTTAATCCGGTATTGACCTACGTACACAAGCACATGACCCGCCTCAATTCCAACCTCATGCGCAGGGCCATTTCTTTGTACCTCTGAAATTAATACCCCGCTCTTCACCCACCATAAATTCAATTGCTTCGCAAGCTGAGGGGTTAAGTTTTGCACAACCAGCCCTAGCTTCTCCAGGGCAAGCTTTTCTACAGAAGCGAGCGGCGCTTTTTCAAGCGAGACATCCGCCTTCAATTCACGCCCGCCTCGATTAATATAAATATGCAATTTATCTCCGGCATTTTTTTTGAGTACGTACTTTTCAAAATCAATGACGTCAAGAATCTCTTTGGAATCTATTTTTGTGATATAATCTCCCGTCTTAATTTGCGCCTTGTAGGCGGGGCTATTTGGTTCAACTGATGAAACCATGATCCCTTTTGTGACATCGTCTTGCTCTTCAACCTGAACGCCAAACCATACCTTATTGAGTTCTCTAAAATTAAAGAGTTTGACAAGGGTTTGCCTTACTTTGTCGACAGGAATAGCAAATCCGATCCCCTGCGCCTGATTTACGATAGCGGCATTAATACCAATAAGTTCTCCGTCTATATTGACGAGCGGGCCGCCGCTGTTTCCGGGGTTGATCAGCGAATCAGTTTGAAGAAGTCCGTCGTACTTGATGTCCCCGTATTCGCTGCTAAAGGTAATGGTGCGGTTCTTTGCGCTCAGCACGCCTGTGGTAACAGAGTTTTCCAGCCCAAACGGATTTCCCAGCGCTACGACGGTTTCGCCAATCATGATATCCTTGGACGTGCCCATCTTAACGTAAGGAAGAGGCGTAGGTGAGTTTATTTTTAACACGGCGAGGTCGCTGATGGGGTCGGAACTGATCATGGTCGCCTCGAACTCTTTTCCATCTGACAATCTTACCTTGATTTTCGATGCGCGGCTTATAACGTGTTCATTGGTAACAATATAGCCATCTTCATCAATGATGACGCCCGAACCCAACGGCCTTTCGACCATTTGCTTTTGGCCTTGGCCAAAAAATTCATTAAAAAATCGGTCAAATAATTCGCTTCTTGATCCAAAAAACGGGTCAACATGCCTCTGGGTAATAATCCGCTCGGTGCTGATATTGGCTACGGCAGGACCTACCTTCTCAACTGCGATAACAACGGGAGTTTTGCGGTTAGAGTTGGATTCAGAGGCGGAAACCTTGTTAGATATCGGAAGAATACAAAAAAGAAAGGCAATTAATGAAAAGAGGATATGTATTTTTTTCATCTGAAAATACCTGAATCCCTCTTTTAACAAAAGGGGAGACTTCGAGAAATTTTAAATCTATTCCGTTTCTAGTGAAATCCTCCATGAGGCGGTGAACTGCTTGGCGGCTTTCCATGTGGACTGACGCCCATAGGCATTGCCTCAGCAGGGTTTTTTGCTTCACCAAGTGGAGACGTTTTTAATGCAGGTTCATCAACAGGTGTGGTAAAATCATCTTCTTTTTTCATAAGTTTCGCGACCGATTCATTATCAACGACATAGATATAATCCGAATCTTTATTTTTCGCGTAATAACCGCTGGCATCTTTCTTCTTGCCAACATACAGCACAGCATCGCTATTTTCTAAACCGGCGGTAATGACAAGTTGTGGTTTATCCAAAGAAAACTGCGTTAAATTAGTCGCCTTGTATTGCTCGATGTACTTGCCTTTCAACTCGCTAAGATTGCGAGTATAATAATCGACTTCTCTCGCTACGTCTTTCTGCTCGTTATTTTTCATCTTCCAGACATTATTTATTTTTTCGAATTGGATGCTTCTATCCGCATAGTCAATAGCAAGTTTCTTTGCATCAGTCCTCTCAAACTGTAGTATTTTCGTCTGCACCAGTTCCGCATCAAAGTTTCTAATCTTAGGCCAGGGGAGTTCAAACACAAGATCGCTGTCGGCAAACATACAATACGAGTTTCCTTTTTCTCCACCCTTTGATTTCTTTCCTATCAGCAAAGTTCTCGTTTCAACGGTTTTCTCTAAAGGTTCTTTGGGCTTCATGAGAGTCTCTGATTTCTTCTTGTTCGGCTCTTCAGGCTTCTGCTCCAAGACCTTTTCGTAAGTTACAGAAACCTTAATCTTGGGATCGTCTAATCCAAAAGACTTGAGGTCTTTGGGCGCTTTTGTAACATAGCTTTCAGTTTTTAAAAAGGATAAGTCCCATATAATTTGGTTTATCGCATTCGTGTCAGCTATCGCTTGAACAGGCTTTGAGAGTTCCCACTGAAATTGTCCTTCCTCGTCTCTTTTATTGGTTATGTCACATACAAAGGTGCGGTCTGGTTTTTCGATAACAAGTTTCTTGACCATGTCTTTATTAAAATCGCTCACAAGTCTGTCTCGGAAGGACAAGAGCGCATTTTCGATCTTATCATAAAATTCAACCGTTGGGGCGGTGTATACAGGCTCTTCGCCAACGCGCTTTACATAACATTTGTTACCCTCCGGCAGCTTATTACCAACATAGAACTTTGCTAACTCTTTATCTTCCTCTTTTGTAACTGAAATTTCAAATACGGGTTCTTTTAAACCATAGACGGCTAAATCGGCTGGTTTATCCGAAACGAAATCCTCAATCTCAAGCGATTTTATTTTCTCAATAAAATTTTTAACCGTGTCTTGATCCGCATAAATATTAATCGGTTTGGTAATTTCCCAATCCAGGTCTAAGGTTTTTCCGATGGCAATTACATCAGTTGGAGTCTTGATTTCCAGTTTCTTTATCCCATAGGTGCCTATAGATTCAAATCGCACAACCTTCTTATCGCGTAAATCATTGGGCTTCTTGCTCAGGTCGGCGAGAATATTGTCTTTAAGAAAAAATACGGTTGGCTCATCCGTACGCTTCACGTAGACCTTGTTGTCCAGGGAGTGTCCAAAGACGACAGATTGAGTTGTATTTTTTTCCTTAATCGTGACATTGAAACGAGGCGCATCAAGACCGTATTTAACTAAATCTACGGTTTCTTCTGTAAAAAAGTCGGCGCGGTCAATCTGAAGGTTTTTGAGCTTGCCAAGAATGTCTTTTATTTTTTCCATGTCTGCCACATCATCAACAGGTTCAGTAAGCCGCCAGAAACTACCTTTTTTGTTACAAACAATATTGAACTCGTTTGTCTTGATCTGCAAGCTATCTACGGCTTCCTTGTCAAAGGTAAATACCCACTTACTTCTCAAATCGAGGAGATTTTTATTAACCTTCGGATAGAGCGTTCCCGGTACGACGACAACCTCGTCGCTTGTATCGAGTTTAATATAGACGTTATCGCCTGCGGCAAGTTTTTGGCCTACAAATACCGTATAGGCGTCTTTTGGCCCGGTTATCTGTATTTTGTCTGACTTCCGCGGAATGCCGGTGAACATCGTGATAGATATCTTAGGGGCGTCTAAACCATAGTCCTTGAGGTCGAATGGCTTATCTCCCTCTTTCTTAAAAGAACCCACCTTATTCATAAATGCAAACTCGGAGAGGATGCTGTTTACCTCAGAATTATCTGCCCGGAGTTTCTGTGGTTCAACAATATGCCAGTAGTCATCTCCTGATTTCTCCAAAACTACTTTGCCGCCTTCATTGTTCAATTCGATTTTTTTGATCATCGACGACCTGAAATCAGGAATCACCTTTTTTTGCAGCCTTTCCCATTCCTCCTGGGGAAGTTGTTTCTTTTCGTAAAGAAAGACATACGAAATACCAATAGCTGCTACAATTAAAAGGATAATGGTTGTTTTAAGTTTCATATCTAATTCTTTCCTCTCGCTTTTAGATCATACAGTTGAACCAATGACAAAATCAGCATTACGTGGTGTGCCAAGTTAGCGGCGCCTTTTCCACCATACAATACTACCGATAATAATTGGAATTACGGGAATTCCGGCAATTGAGATCCAAAAGATGAGCTTCATTTGGACTGGATTAATCGTTGCCTTGCGGAAATCAGGCGGTTTGGCAGAAATACCAAGTTGTGTTTCCTTTTTGGCTAACCAGTTAATGGAATTACGAAATAAGTCTGCATTCCCAGGATTTTCTATATATTCGTTCGTAGCAAAATTTGCATCTCCAAAGACTACCAGTCGAGCGCCTTGGGGTTTAGCCTTCGGGTCATTGGCCATTTCGGGATGCGATTGAGTTACAGCCTTTGGTAATTCTTTTACCTGTGAAGCCACAGCCAGGGAGACAGGCCCCTGCAAATCGACATCTACGTTATATTCAGGTTTTTTCTGCCGTAAATTTGCGACATCAGTTTCTCCCCATGACCCTTCAGGCGCATGCATGAGCACGGTAGCCTGATACGGCATCTGGTCGTTAGGGGGCGCAGCATCAACAGCACATGCGCCAAAAAAGATGGTATTAAAATTTTTCA
>JAGWZR010000199.1 GCA_018968795.1 Planctomycetota bacterium
ATTTTAATTCTGAGGCAGGAGCGGAAGGGCTTCTCAAAACAACCGATACCGCGCTTAAAATCTTAGTGGAAGCATTGATCGATGAGGAGATTCTAGAAGCAAATATCTGGAATGTTATTGCGCAAGGGGAACAAATTCATATATCGAATGTAGTATCTCTTTAAGATCGTGGTTACGGTGAGAACATTAAGTTGGGAATCAATCTATTAAAATAAACAATTCAGGGGACAATACCTGCGTAGTTTCAATGTTAGAGCGCTAAAAGCCTCTGTTTATCATATAAGGTTCGATGGTATTTCACAATCCTTTATTACTTTTATTAATCATTATTGTTCCACCATTAATTTACTCTTATTTTCACCGCAAGGGCACAAACCAAGTTATTTTTTCTTCTCTAGGGGTGATAAAAAAGTTAAAACCTTCATCCTTACAACGCTATCGATACATATTAATTATACTTCGATCTGTGGCTATTGTGCTCCTTGCGGTTGCTTCGGCACGACCTCAGTATGGGAATGAACAGACAAAGGTAACAACCGAAGGAATAGATATTGTTCTTGCCGTGGACGTTTCAGGGAGTATGTTGGCAGAAGATTTTGAGATAGGTAGCGAACGACACAATCGGCTTTATGTCGTTAAGCAGGTAGTGAAGGATTTTGTAAAAAGGCGTATAAACGATCGTATTGGTTTGGTCGTTTTTGCCGGACGGGCATATACTCAGTGTCCGATGACGCTTGATTACGGAATGTTATTACAACTCTTAGAAAAAGTGGAGATTGGGATGGTTGAAGATGGCACGGCAATAGGCTCTGCCATTGGTTCGTCTGTAGATAGGCTAAGAAGTACAAAGGCCAAGAGCAAGGTAATCATCCTTCTTACTGATGGAAGAAATAATGCGGGTGAAATAGATCCCTTTACCGCTTCAGAAATAGCCAAAACGCTTGAAATTAAGATTTATACCATAGGCGCTGGTACAAAAGGGCTGGCGCCATTCCCAGCGGTAGACCTATTTGGAAATAAAGTAATGAAGCAGGTAAAGATTGATATTGATGATGACGCCCTCAGAGAAATCGCAAAGATTACGGACGGAAAGTATTACCGGGCTACAGATACCGAATCGCTTAAAGGAATCTATAGCCAAATTGACAAGCTCGAGAAAACAGAATCTGAGACAACTCAGTACACAGAATACAATGAATTGTTTTATTATTTTCTATTACCTGCATTTGGTTTGTTATTAATTGAGTTAGGTTTGACCAAGACAAGATTTAGGAAAATCCCCTAGCGCAGCACAGCCGCAACCAAAACAACACCTCTCTTTCCCCCCTTCGCAAGGGGGGACACAGGGGGTGTAAAAAGACTTTCCAAAACTTGTCCTCATGAAAATGGGGAAAGGAAGTTTTTACAGGGTAATACTATAATATGTTGAACACGGATTCCCACAGATAATAGTTCTATCTTTTATTTTTTTATCCTTATAATCTGTGTTCATCCGTGTCCAATACGATAAACTATGAAATACGGAAATCTTAACTATCTTTATTTACTTCCCATTATTCCCCTATTAATTTTGGGATACATCCTCGTCCTCAGAAAAAAGATGAATGATTTAAATAAATTCGCACGGATCGAATTATTGTCAAAAATGGGGATCTTGCTTAGCCAGAGAAGACAGTGGCTCAAAGCTACTTTAATGATTGTGGGCGCACTCTTCTTGATATTTGCACTTATCGAACCAAAGTGGGGATACCGCTGGGAAGAGGTAGAAAAGAAAGGCATTGATATTGTGATTGCTGTGGATACTTCCCGAAGTATGCTGGCTGATGATGTAAAACCTAACCGATTGGAAGTCGCAAAAAGAGAAATTGAAGACTTATTGAACGCGCTGGAAGGAGATCGCGTTGGGCTCGTTGCGTTCGCTGGTTCGGCATTTACTTATTGCCCGTTAACATCCGACTACGGCGCTTTTCGCCTCTTTTTGAACGATTTAAACACAAACATTATTCCGCTCGGAGGCACCAACATGGCTGAGGCAATACGGAAAGGAATCTCTACCTTTGAGTCGAATTCGAAAAATCACAAAGCTGTCATACTCATAACCGATGGAGAGAATCACGAGGATGATCCATTAAAAGCAGCCTCAAAAGCAAAAGAACAAGATATCGTTATTTATACGGTAGGTGTGGGAAGGAAGGATGGTTCCTATATCAAGATCAAGGATGAGAGCAATCATGAAACATTCCTAAAAGATAGGCAGGGACAGGTCATAAAATCAAGGCTTGACGAGATTACCTTAAATAAGATTGCGCTAGAAACAGGAGGACTCTATACCCCGGCTTATGGCACTCAATGGGGCTTAAAGAATATCTATAGGGATAGCATTGCAAAGATAGAAGTGTCCACGTATAAAACGCAGCGTGTAAAAAGATACGCAAATCGCTATCAAATTCCCCTTGTTATTTCAATAATTCTCATTGCCTTAGAAAGTTTTTTGCCGGACGGGAAAAAAACAATCATGCTGAAATCCCGATAAATAATTGGCAACACCGGATACCTGCGTAGATATTTGAAGAATATGTTCTGTAAAAAACACAAAGATTTTAAATTCAGTATTTTTTTGGCATTATTACTGTGTTGGTCATCTATTGGATGGGTAGATCCGCTCGCTGATAAAGTGCGGGAAGGGAATCTGCTTTACCACAGTGGTAAGTATGACGAGGCATTCGACAAATATGTGAACGCGCAAATAAACAGCGCCGGGATGCCGCAATTAGATTTTAATATAGCCAATGCTCAATACAAACGGGACAAATATAACGAGGCTGCTCAATTATTTGAAAAGGCAATAAAATCAGGAAATCTTGAAACTAAAGCGAAGGCAAGTTTTAATATGGGCAATACCTTCTATCGGCAAGGTAGAATGAAAGAAGCGCTCGATTGTTATAAGAAGGCTGTGGATTTTGCCGATGAAGCTGAAACCAGGGAGGGTAGTAAACTCAGCGTACTAAAAGACGAAGCCAAATATAACTATGAGTATGTTGAAAAAAAGATGAAAGAACAGGAACAAAAACAAAAGAATCAGGGGCAAAAAGACCAGCAGCAGAAAGAAGATTATAAAAAAGCCGATGAACAATCTGGTGAAAATAAGGGTAAAGACGAGGAAGAACAAAAATCAAAAGAAGATAAAAAGCAATCAGAGTCCCAAAACACTCAAGAAAAGAATGAGGATAAAAAAACCGAGCCTCTTAATCGGCGTGATGAAGATAAACCTTCAGAGCAACGACTACCACAACATCAGGAACAGAAACAAATGTCAAAAGAAGAAGCGGAACGATTGCTGAATGCCTTAAACCAAGCTGAAAAAGAGGCAAGAACTACGAAAAGAGATGCGCAAAGACTACAACATAGGTCTGTTGAAAAGGATTGGTAATTTATGTAATGGTTTATCGCGGAGTAATGCGCCTAACGCCAGCGTCACTGACGAGGAGCACAGAATCGTAAAAACATGCCTGAAACTGATTTGCACATCTCATCATACTGCAAGCAAAAAAGCTCCGCGTGCTCCTCGTTCATGTGCACGCAGTTGTTAGAAAGAGATTTATACTGCTTCGTGATAGCGCAAACGTTTCTGCATTGATTTTTCAATATCGCTAACTATTTGATTTAGGTTTTCTTTTAATTTTGTATATGACTCTACAATCATTTTATAGTCTTTTGCTTCTTCTCCAACTTCCTTGGTAACCAAAGATTCCCAAAGTAAATCTCCGACTTTTGAGAAGTGATTCTTAAGCTCTTCACCCATAAAGATTTTATTGCGAATAATAAACTTATGAAAGTCAGAAAATCTTTTTTTCGCATCTGCGAGTCGATGCCAGAAAATATTTTCTTGAAAATGCTTGTTTCTATCGGTAGCTTCAAGTAACTCGTCAATTTGATGTTGATTCCAATTAATAGATTTTAAATAGCTAACTATTTCTGGATCCTTAAGTTTCCTGAAATCAGGATATTCTTGATAGACTGAAACTAAGCTTGAGATATGGTCAATAGCGTCATGCAGTCGTGACCATGCCTCAGGAAGAATTTCCATTTCTTTATCATGAATTTTCAATACTCTGTTAAAAAGGGTATTTATTTTGTACTTAACATCTTCAAGTTCCTTATTTTGTTCTGCTTTGTATGCCTCGAGTCTTGTTGCAAATTTATTTTCAATCCAATTTTTCCCAAGAAAAACAAAAAGACCATATGCAATACCAACGGCACCACCACCATAGAGAACAATCTTCCCGATTAATTCAAAAAAGGTCTCGATCATCTAATTGCTTCTCTTTCTAACAATAATTAGATTGATCCGCATAGTATGCGGATCAGCATAAACAACCTGCCTGCGGCAGGCAGGTTAGTCCATTTCAAAGCCCGTCGACAGTTCCTCGTGGCTCGTGGAACTCGCTCGCGGTCGAGCGAAGCGAACGAACGCGACTGTTGAGCCCTACGGGAGAGGTAGAGGTGCAACCAACCAGCAGACTGAGGACAATCGCGAGGCTGACCGTGTCCGCTTTCGCCAACGGCGCCGATTGGGAGTTGCTCCAGTTTGCTCCATAGGATCATCTCATGCTGGCTAACTTATAATTATACAGAAATAATTCTACAATCATTGGAAAACACAGAAAGATTTCTGTATATTACAATATTACTTGAC